>CAISUR010000421.1 GCA_903888655.1 uncultured Bacteroidota bacterium
AGCAGCGCTTGAAACAGTAACTTTAGTTTTAACTTTATTCGTTACGCCGTGAATCGTTAAATCTCCATCTACATCATAACTTCCAGCTTTTCCGTCATATCCCACAATTTTACCCTTAAAACTGGTTTTAGGAAATTTATCACTTTCCATGTAGTTTTCATTGAAATGCTCCTCCATTAAAGGTGATTTGAATTTGAATGATTTTACCAATCCTTGCACTACAAGTTCTCCAGTAGTTTTATCAAAAATTGAAGAAACGGTATTACTTGTTGCTACTACAGGATCCATAGCACCAGGAACGGTTGCATCAAATTTAATTTCTCCATTTCGAGTCATCATTTTTTGAGAAAACCCAGCTGTTGTTAATGATATAAAAATAATTGTTAATAACGTGTTTTTCATGTTTTTATTTTTTAAAATTTGAATTTAAGTTTGAGTTTGTATTATGGCTTGTAATTATTATCTATCCAATTTTGAATAGCTGTAATACTTGCATCAGACAAGGGAGCACCACTTTTAGGCATTCTATCAGATGTACAAGAAGTAGCCTGAACACTGCACAATAAACTAGCCACTCCTGAACCATTAGTATAACCATTTGGTCCTATACCCTTTTGATAATTTACAACATTATCATAGGTATCTAAATCAGGAAAATAATTTCCTCCAGAATGACAAGTTATGCATTTGTTATCTAAAATAGGTTTAATATCGTTTGCATATGTTACACTTGCGGCAGGAACAGCAGGTTTCAAATCTTGTAAAGTTCTTGAATCACACGAAGTAAAAAAAGTAAAACCTATTAATACTAGTGTTGCTGAAATTAATTTTATATTTTTCATATCTATTTTTTTATTAAAAAACTCTATACATATTAAATCCAAAGAAAATTTGTTTTCCTCCACTAATTCCAGTCGCCGAGGTATAATAAGCAACGTCATTCATCGTTTGACTGTTGGAAAGTACTAATTGAAATACGTGTCCGCCTGTTTCAATATCTAAACCTAACGTTAATGGGTTATGGTAAAAATTGTTATAGCCTTCTGGAAGATTTAGTCGCGCAGCATAATCTAAATTAATACTTAATCTTTTAGAAATTTTACATCTAGCTCCTGTTCCGAGCAAGTAGGTGTCTTTTTGATCAGTTAGCTCATCATAAAGATTTTTGTGAACTAAGATAGGATTAATTTCCACAGATAATGAATTATTAAATTTTCTTGAAACAATCAATTGTGTGGTATACGCATAGCGATCACTTGCTCTTAAGTCTGGATATAAATCGGTTTTTAAGTCAGTTCTAATATCCATAGTATTATATCCTACGATGGTTACTGGAAATCCTCCGTCTAATTGATTCGCAAATTTATATTTAGCCGCCAATTCATAAGTCTTTTGATAGGTATGTCTTGACAAACCAATTGACAACCAATTGGTAGCTCCATAAATACCGCCAAATTTGGTATAGGCATTATCTAACCCATAAAAGTTATTTAATCCGTTGGTTAAATCCCCAAAACGGTGAGACACTAGAAAATAAAACTCGCCTTGTTGTGGCAATTTTGTCGATTGCATGTTGGCTACTTGCAATCCTTTGAAAGCGGCAGACGAGATTTCTTTTTTGTCAGATTTTGTGGCATTTAATTCGTTCATCAAATCATCTTGAGCATTGGCAAATCCAAAGCAAAAAAGAAAGAATACCGATAGCGTAATTTTTAGTAATTTCATTTTTTTTTAATTATTTATTTATAGAACATTGATCTAATTTTAATTCACCCAAAAGGTCATCAAATCCTACTACCCTTCCTTTAATAGTAACTGATTGCCCTTTTGAGATTGATGTAGCTGATGTAGTAAAACCGCAATTTACCGTTCCATCAAGAATCACTTCTTTATCTTTTACCGAAGATACTACTCCTGAGATTGCTACAGGTTTTTCAAGGTATTTTTTATTGGCAGCATCAGCATTTGAAGTAAATTCTGCAATAATGTCTTTTGATTTTAGGGTAAAGGCAGCAGTTTCCGATTTCAAATCTCTTTTTCCAAGATTATTTACCATATAATCTTTAGCTAATGGAAACGTGAAATAACCTACTACAACCAAAACAACTAAAACTAATATAATTTTACTTTTCTTATTCATCTTTATTAAAGGTACGTTTTTAAATTGATTATTGTATGAAAATGAAATTTAATTCTTCTTAAATCAAGGCAAATGTAAAGATAAATTCAACATTTTTAAATTATCAATCTTAATTTTTTCTTAATATAAAACAATAAAATATTGATTCTTTAACATCAGATTATCAAATTAT
>CAISUR010000422.1 GCA_903888655.1 uncultured Bacteroidota bacterium
CGACTTTTACAAAAGCTCGATGTAACCAATTTGGTCGATTTAGTAAACAAAGCCAAGACGTTAGACATTATTTAAATAGTAAATATTCGATTTTAAAATTAAATAGATAGCTCAAATTTCTTACAGAAGTTTGAGCTTTTTTTTAACTATGTCTTGAAATTACTCTTCCTAGTTTTTTTGAAAACATATTAGTAAGTTCATTATAGTCTCTAACATTTAATAATATTTCATGATTATCAACTGCTGCATCATTAGAAACTGACGATTGTAATTCTTTGATAATCTTGCTAACTAACATCCATCGCAATGTCAATATCGTTTCCGAAACATATTGGCTGATACTGTGATCTTTGGCTTTTACAAAGATGTTTTTGGCTTCCCAATTATCTAAAGAATACCGTTCATCATTCATTAAAATTGAAGTCACTTCTTGTGCCATTTCGGGAGAAAGTTGTGCTAAATATTTTTCAAGTTCAAATGTTTCATTATGATTGAAATACATAATCAAATCATTATAAATTGCTTTGAACAAAGGATTGGCAAGCTCTGTTTCATCCTCTTGAAGACTTAAATAAATACGTTGATACACCTTATATTTATTCATCTCTTTAATTTCAATCATCTCTCCACTTTCATCAATCTTAATCAAAATATCTTCAAATTCTTCTTCAACATCTCCATAAATTAAAAGAATTTCAATGATTTTATGCTCTAATTCGTATTGAATATCAATAGTTGTTGCAACAATTGGATTTTCATTTTTATGAACTTCAAAAGCAGTTTGCTCTTCTTTAAATTTTTTTCCTAGTTCAGTAATGTCTTTTTTAACTAATTGCGCTAGTGTATTGAAAAGGACATCTTCCGAAATATCCATAATTCGTGACACTTCTTGAATATAGATTTCGCGTTTGATTCGATCAGGGATTTTAGAAATACTGGCCACCATATCACGAATCAAATCGGCTTTTTTAATAGGGTCATTCTTGGCATCTTTCATTAAAAGTGATGCTTTGAACTGGATAAAATCCATCGCATTATCTTCAAAATACTGAATCAAATCTTGCAAAGGCGTTTTCTTGGCAAAACTATCGGGATCATCACCGTCAGGAAACGTGCAGACTTTAACATTCATCCCCTCTTCTAAAATCAAATCGATTCCTCGAATGGAAGCACGCAAACCCGCTGCATCGCCATCAAAAAGCACGGTAACATTTTTGGTTAATCGGTTTATCAAACGAATTTGATCAGGAGTTAACGCTGTTCCCGAAGAAGCGACAACGTTTTCAATTCCCGCTTGATGCATCTGAATTACATCGGTGTAGCCTTCTACCAAATAGCAATTATCATTTTTAGCAATAGCTTGTTTGGCATGAAAAATTCCGTACAACACCTTGCTTTTATGGTACAAGTCACTTTCTGGTGAATTGAGATATTTGGCCGCTTTTTTATCATTGGTTAAAATACGACCGCCAAAACCCAACACACGACCCGACATCGACTGAATAGGAAACATGACACGACCTTTAAATCGATCAAATTGTTTGTCTTCTCCAACAATGGTCAGTCCTGTTTTTTCAAGAAATTCTAATTTGTAGCCTTTCCCGAGTGCTTCTTTAGTCAGTGCATCCCATGTGGAAGGCGAATATCCTAAACCAAACTTTTTTATCGTTTCATTTGTAAATCCGCGTTCCTTAAAATAAGTCAACGCAATGGCTTTTCCTTCTTCAGAATTCAACAAAACTTCTTGAAAATATTTCGATGCAAATTCAGAAACTAAAAACAAGCTTTCACGTTCGTTAGCGACTACTTTATCTTCATCCGAAAGCTCAGTTTCTTCGACTTCGATGTTGTATTTTTTGGCCAAATACCGAATGGCTTCTGGATAGGTAAACTGCGAATGCTCCATGATGAACGCAATAGCGTTACCTCCTTTTCCCGAACTAAAATCCTTCCAAATTCCTTTGGCAGGCGAAACCATGAACGAAGGCGAACGCTCGTCTGAAAACGGACTCAATCCTTTAAAGTTACTTCCTGCGCGTTTTAATTGCACAAAATCGCCGATAACTTCTTCTACTCGAGCCGCTTCGTAAACTTTATCTATGGTTTCTTTGGTAATCAATTTTAGATTTTTAGATTTTTAGATTTTTAGAAAATCACAAACTATTTTTGAAAGATGGTAAAAATACGGATTTATTTATAAAAAAAAGAGACGCGATAGTTTGCGCCTCTAGAAATATAAACTAACCTAACAAATTTTTAATTCAAATCGAAACGAAGTCCTAACGAAATGTTGTTTTGTTTCACTGTATTGTTTTCAAATATTGTATTCAAATCATATTTTACATACAAACTCGTTTGTTTATATCCTATGTAGCCACTCACACCATAGATGAAATTATTTACATTAAAATCGCCTTTTTCTTTCACCGTTACATCATGTCCATTTCCGTCATCAAACAATTGAAATTGTTTTGATTTTAATCGGAAACCTGCATAACCTCCCAATCCTACACGAACACTTTCGTGCGATTGAAAAAATGCTTTCCCTTCTCTTGTTTTATTTTTAGAAAAGTCAAATTCCAAATGAAGTGGCGCTACTAAATACACATTTTTAAAACGAGAATCGTCCAAATGGATTGCACTAACCTCAAGATTCGTTTGGTCACCATT
This sequence comes from uncultured Bacteroidota bacterium, assembly GCA_903888655.1. Lineage (GTDB taxonomy): Bacteria > Bacteroidota > Bacteroidia > Flavobacteriales > Flavobacteriaceae > Flavobacterium. The sequence continues at coordinate 2,671 of CAISUR010000422.1, forward strand.
TTTTACAAAAGCTCTGTTATCTGTTGGACGAAGGTTATTATACATTACTGAAAATCCGTATTTCAAATGCAATAAATTGTCATTTTTCAACAATCTAGTGTTGTAAGTAACACCCCATTCATAAAAATGAGAACCCCAATACCTGAAATCGGAACCCGCTACTTTTCCACTAGTGGCCACATTATTTAAACCTAATGCAAAAACAAATTGCGAAGTCGTTCTTTTTTCTGATTTTTGAATGGTGTCTTTATTAGACTTCCAATTGAACGAAAATTCATGGTTTTTAGAATATTCAGCTAATTTTCCGTCTACTTTAGCTTGAACCAACTCTTTCAATTCCTCTTGTGCGGCAGCAATTCTACTTTCAATGCTAGTAGCAGAGGCGTTGGCTAATGCTTTCTTTTTATCATCCGCCTGTTGTTGGGTAATCGTTCCTTTTTCTACTAAAAGATTTACTTTTTCTACTTCAATTTTTAAAAAAGCTTTTTCTTCGGCAGTAATTTTTTCTATTTTATCGCCAATAGCTTTAACTTTGGCTTCAAATGTTTGTGTTGTCGATTCCGCTTTTGTGTCTTGATTTTGAGCCACTAATTTGCTCGCTAAAAGACATAGGGAAAGTGCTAAGTAAATGGTAAAATTTCTCATGATTTCTATGGTATTAAAATGGTTAAGGGTTTTTAAAATGTAATGACAATGTCAATATTTTCTCTTGATATTGTTCTGGTTTTTATTGTTGATTTCTGGTTGCCAAAGCTACTTTTACTTCTTTATAGTTTTTATTGATTTTGTTTAAAACCTTATCTCTAAAGGATTGGTCTAATTCTCCGTCGACTTGAGATAAAAGACTGTTAGCATTGACTTTAACTTTTGATTTGGCGTTTAATTTTGGCGTTTTTTCAACTGATGCCAGTAACTCGTCTACATTTACCGTACTTGGTTTTGAAGCAAGTGGTTTTTCAGACGATACTTCTGGAAGTTCTTTTTGAGCAACAGCTTCTTGCTTTGAAAAGAATACTTCTTGTTTTGGATTGATTATCGGTTTACCCGACGTTTTTGGATTGATGACTTGTCTGTTGGTAGACAGGTTGAAACTTGGAGATGATTTTTGATTGCCGATTTTCGATTGCTGATTTTTGATTTCCGCAACTTGCTGCTTTTGTTTGCTTGTATTTAGACTATTGTCATTGACTTTGTCATTGTTATTGATTTTGTTATTGCTTTTTTCTTTTACCACCACCTTATTATCTGGTTGAGCAGCTTTTTCTTTCGGATTGAAGAAAAACAAACCAAGCGACACTAATACCAGAACGCTGGCAGCAATTCCAATAAATCGAGAGGAAAGAAAAGGCAAACGTGTTGATTTTTTTTCTTCCGCCACCGACAACATTGCATCCAATCGGTCCCAAGCCATTTCGCTAGGTTGGATTTTGCGAGCATTTATTTGCTCTTTGATTTGGTTTTCTAATTTATTCGGTTCCATTTTCATAATTTTTTAACCTATTAATGTTGTCTTGCAATACCTTTCTAGCGTGTGACAACTGCGATTTTGACGTTCCTTCACTAATACCAAGCAAATCTGCAATTTCTTGATGTTTGAACCCTTCGATACAATATAAATTGAATACCATTTTGTAGCCATCGGGCAAACTATCTATTAAAGATTGAATATCGTCAACAGAAAACTGACTTTCTATATTGTTAAAACTTTCTTCGAAATAATTTTCATCTTCAATGAACTTTACTTTTTTGTGAACTCTTATAAATGAAATACATTCGTTAATCATAATTCGGCGAATCCATCCTTCAAAACTGCCTTCTTGTTTGAACTTATTCAGATTGGTAAACACTTTCATAAAAGCAGTAATCATAATGTCTTCGGCCTGATGCAAATCTTTAATATATTGTCGGCAAACACTTAACATTTTGGGAGAAAATTTTGAATAAATCTTATGTTGCGCATGACGATTATTCTCGACAGCCAGCTCGATTAGTTCTTTCTCCTCTTGATGTAAGTTGATTACTTTCATTGTTTAATGGCAAAATTCAATTTCAAAATTCAATAGTTGTTATCGCTAATGCAATTTGTTTTTTGGTATTGAATCAGACTTCTATTAGCATAGACGAATGTCGTTGCAAAAAGGTTGCATCAAATAATTAAAAATCATGAATTAAAAGTTAAAATTCTGAAAATTAATAATTTAAAAAATAATATTTTTCATTAAAGTATAATAAAATGAAAACTTTGTCGGAATAAGAGTTGAATATTACAATTGATTTTTGATACTGCAATTGATATTGTTTACTTTTTCCGTTCAATAACATAATTCACCATCAACGTTAAGCTGTCTTTATAGATGGAATTGGGAAAATTTTGAATCAAAGCAAGCGCTTCTTGTTGGAATTGCTCCATCTTTTGCTCGGCATAATGCAATCCTTTTTTGTCTTTTACAAATTGGATGACTTCTTTAACCCGTTTTTTGTCTTTGTTATGATTCTTAATCGAATTGATGCACCAGCTTTTTTCTTTATCCGAACAATTGTTTAACGCATAAATTAAAGGTAAGGTCATTTTTTGTTCTTTAATATCAATACCTGTTGGTTTGCCAATGGCTTCATCGGTGTAATCAAATAAATCGTCTTTAATTTGAAAAGCCATTCCGATAAGTTCTCCAAATTTACGCATTGTTTCTACTTGCACTTCATCATCGGATACCGAACGTGCTCCAAGCGCGCAACAAGCGGCGATTAGAGTGGCTGTTTTTTGACGAATAATTTCATAATAGATGTCTTCGGTGATATCCAATCGACGTGCTTTTTCAATTTGAAGCAATTCCCCTTCGCTCATTTCACGCACGGCAACCGAAATGATTCTGAGCAAATCGAAATCACCATGATCGATAGAAAGCAACAATCCTTTCGACAATAAATAATCACCTACTAAAACAGCAATTTTGTTTTTCCAAAGCGCATTAATCGAGAAAAATCCGCGACGACGGTTACTATCATCAACCACATCATCATGCACTAAAGTTGCCGTATGAATCAATTCAATTACACATGCTCCTCGATACGTTCGTTCTTCAACAGTGCCACCCGAAAGCATTTTGGCGGTTAAAAAAACAAACATCGGTCGCATTTGTTTTCCTTTTCGGTTTACAATATAATAGGTGATTCTATTTAATAACGCCACTTTGGAAGACATCGATTCATAGAACTTTTTTTCAAAAAGTTCCATTTCGTCAAGAATGGGCTGTTTTATTTGAGATGTGATATTCATTAGCGTCAAAGATACAACAATCAAACTATTTGAAAAAAAATTACTATGGATTAAACCTTTTATTATTACTTTAGTCAAAGTATTCACAATCATTAAATAAGTAACTATGAAAACAAAAATTTTATTTCTAGGATTAATGTTGTCTTTATTGACAATTAGTTGTTCTAAAGACAAAGCAGACAACACGAATAGTATGACTGTTGCTGAAGCGACTTCAAGTGCAAAAATGGATGCAGCTAACGATGATGTTTCGAGTATTGTAGAAGATCAAGTTAATGTAACTTTGTCGGATGCTACTGGAAAAGTAACCGAAACTGCTGCAGTTGCAACAACCAATCTGCCTTCATGTGCAACTGTAACGAGGAATCCTGCCCTTGGAACCGTATTAACAGCGGGACAAACCGTAACAAAAACTATTGATTTTGGAACTGCTGGTTGTGCTTTAAGCAACGGTAATGTTTTAAAAGGACAAATTGTTATTACGTGGGTTTATCAGCCTGGTGCTTCTTCTCAAACAGTAAACTATCAATTTGTGAATTTTTATCATAATTATATTAAGTATGATGGTAATAAAACTTTTACGAGAACAATGTCTTCAGGAACAACCCCTCATCCTATTGTTACTATGACCATGGACATGACTGCAACATTCCCTAATGGTGATGTTTACTCAAGAACTGGAACAAGAACAAGAGAAATAATTGCTGGTTTTGACACTCCTAATGTTCTTGTAGATAATGTTTATCAAGTTACGGGAAATTGGACTACTACATTCCCAAGTGGAACGGTTCGTTATAGCACAATAACTTCGCCTCTTATTCTTAAATTACAAACAGGATGCAGTCATCATTTTGTTCAAGGTATTATCAGTTTTGTTCAAAACAATAATACAGCAACATTAGATTACGGTGACGGAACCTGCGATGATATTGCGGTGTTTACTATCAATGGGGTAGCACATACCATTACACTATAAAAAAAATTGATTATATTGACTAGTCCTAAATAATCGATACAGATTATTAGACAAAAATAGAGAAATTAAACAGCATCAAAAACGTTTTTGA
>CAISUR010000423.1 GCA_903888655.1 uncultured Bacteroidota bacterium
AGTTGGATGATATGCTTGTAGGTATTACTAATCCGTCTGAAAATTTGGCAACCCGAATTTATATTGTAGGATTGTATCTTTATAAGATCTGTATTCCTCATCCGTTGATGTATGATTATTCCATTAACTATATCAGCAAAAAAAGCTTTTCATCGATGGAAGTTTGGGCTAGTCTTTTGGCGCTAATTTCCTTGATATTTTTAATTTTTAAAGGCATCGTTAGAAAAAATAGAATCGCCTTCGGACTCTTGTTTATGTTTCTAATGTTTACGCTTACCTGCAACTTATTTATTGCTATTGGAGCCACATTTGCAGAACGATTTGCATTTACACCTTCTTTAGGATTTGCTATTGCTTTAGTGTTTTTATTTTCAGAAATAGGAAAAAAAATAAATTCAAAACCCCTCATTTTATTAGTGCTATTAGTTCCGATTCTGGGATTGTACAGTTTTAAAACAATTACTAGAAATAAGGATTGGGTAGATAATGATACTTTGTTCACCCATGATTACATGGAAAGTTCTAAAAGCCTTCGCGTGCAAAATAATTATGCTGCTATTTTTTATCAAAAGGCAAAAATAACTACTGATTCTATTGAAAAAAGAAAGCTGTTTGTGAAATCAATACAAATATTAGAAGGAGTGACCCGTAAATATCCTGATTATATTGAAGCCTATATTCAAAAAGGGATTTCGTATTTAGAAATAAAAGATTGCGACAATGCGGTTAAAAATTTTGAGAAAGCAAAAAGCATATCTAAATACAATTATTTAGTGGAATCTAATTTAGGAATAGGCTACATTAATTGTGGAAAATCAGAGCAGGCTTTAGATATTTTTAGGAAGTTGCTTAAAAATGATACATCATTGACCAGTTTTTATTTGAGACATTTGGGAGTAGCTCACATTAACACCAATCGATTGGATTCTGCTGAATATTATTTTAATAGAATCAAGCAGGAATATCCAAATGATACAGAGGTCGATCCTTATATCAAAATTCTAGCTGATAAAAAGAATATGAAACTGTCGCAACCTAAAAGTCAAGCTCCAATGCCGCAACAAGCATTGGCTAAAACTCCTCCACAAGTTTTTGATGCGGCTACCACAAAAATGTTTAATGATGGATACCAAGCCTATCAAAAGGGTGATAAAGTTAAAGCCAAAAACATTATTGAAAACCTTATTAAAACTACTCCAACTCATGCCTTAGGCTATGCCGTTTTAGGAATCATTGCTTTTGATAACAATGAGTTTCAAAAGTCTATCGAATATTATAAAAAATCTATTGCTTTGAATCCGACGGATGCTCGAATTTATTACAATATAGGAAACTCTTACTTGAAGCTTAATAAAGATGCCGAAGCCATTAAGGTATTTGAAAAATGTATTCAACAGGCCCCAACTTATGATAAGCCCTATAAATCCCTTGAACTTTATTATACGAGTAAGAATAATCCTGAAAAAGCGGGGTATTATACCGATAAATTGAAGCATTTGAAGTAAACATAATTCAAAAAAAGTAGTTTTCCTGTCGAATTGTTGAATAAAAAAGTAGAACTTTGCGCACTTTTTAGCAAACAATGAAGTTTCCTTTAAGCTATTTCAAATGACACAAAAGAAAATAGAAATATTGGCTCCAGCCAAAGATTTGGTTCATGCTATTGCCGCTATTAACAGTGGTGCTGATGCGGTTTATATAGGTGCACCTCAATTTGGTGCACGTTCTAATGCTAACAATTCAATTGAAGATGTAGCCGAATTGGTTCAATATGCCCATTTGTTTTACGCCCAAGTTTTTGTGGTTATCAATACTATTTTGTACGATAACGAATTGGAAACGTGCCGTCAAATGATTTGCAAATTGTATGAAATAGGAGTAGATGCGTTAATCATTCAAGACATGGCAATTTTGGAAATGGAGTTGCCTCCGATAGTGTTACATGCCAGTACCCAAGCCAATAATAGAGATGCCGATAAAATTAAATTCCTAAAAGAAGCAGGAATCAAGCGTGTCGTTTTGGCTCGTGAGTTGAATTTGCATCAAATTAAAGAAATCAGTGACGCTAGTGATGTAGAATTAGAATTCTTCGTAACGGGTGCTTTGTGTGTTTCGTTTAGCGGCAATTGTTATATGAGTGTTGCCAATGGCGAACGCAGTGCCAATAGAGGTTCTTGTGCTCAAAATTGCCGTTTACCTTATAATTTAATTGATGGAAATGGAGACACATTGATAAAAAACAGTCACTTGTTATCAATTAAAGATTTTGATGTTTCAGATCAAATTCCGAATCTGATTGAAGCGGGAATTTGTTCGTTTAAAATTGAAGGGCGATTGAAAGATATTGTGTATGTGAAAAATAATGTGTCCTATTTAAGACAAAAACT
>CAISUR010000424.1 GCA_903888655.1 uncultured Bacteroidota bacterium
ATCGGGGTTTTGGTGAATAGTAAAGCGCAAAGTCTGGAGACATTTGCGCAGCGCAGTGCTCAAAAGAACACTTTGCGGATCTGGGGGTAGATATAATGAGGGATACAAAAACAGGTCCTTATAGAGATAATAATTAATTAGTTATGAATGATATTACTGGTTTGCTTCTAATGACAGTACTTTTAGCAGCATATTTAATTATTTTTAGAAAAAAAATAAAAAATTGGGGTGAATTAAATTCGATGCAAAAGAGTTTATTTTTAAGACCACTTATAATTTTGGGTGCAGGAATTATTTTAATGATATATCAAATTTTAAAATAAGATTATGTCAAACAGCAGAGGGTTATGTAAATTCTAATGCACCAACCATAACAACAACTACGTTGCCCAATGGACAAGCAATAATAGAATGGATGCAAGATGAAAGAACACCAACTTTTGGTAATGTTTCAAAGTTAGTGATTAAATAATTTATAGAACTTAACTATTTCTAAATCAAAAGATAATATAAAATTAAAATAGTAAAGACCCGCATTAGTGTTGGTCTTTTTACATTTGATAAAGTCTTAAAACAAATGGCATTATCAGTCATAGCATTTAATATTTTTAAAGTTAGTACTACAAAAACTGAAACTTTACAAAAGACAAAACCTAACTAGCCCTGATGGTAGCGGCACCGCAGTAGAGCAAACAGCAGGAATATGGGAGGCAAGAATGCACTTGCCATTTGCTGCTAAAAAATCTAATACGCAATATTCAATATCTAATATCAAAAATGTATATTTGCGTTTATTTTAATTAAAGAATGGATAAAAAGACCGAAGAATTTTACATTCGCCTCAAAGAAGAACTCAATAATACTTCTACTTGGCCTTCAGAATACCTTTATAAATTTATTGTGCCTACCGATGTAAAGAAGATTGAAGCTGTTGAAAACGCTTTTGACAATATGGGAGCAGTAATTAAAACACAACAATCTAAAGCCGGAAAATATACCTCAGTATCGATTAACGTACTGATGGAAACTCCAAATGATGTGGTCGAAAAATATTTAGAAGTTTCTTCAATAGAAGGCATAATTTCATTTTAATATGGTAGGAAAATATATCAAAGAAAATGCTAACGATGTGGTATTCAATTTAGAATATAATGCTGAGCGTCCGCATTTAATCATTCCAGAATATGGTCGTCATTTGCAAAAATTGATTGACTTGGCGGTTGCTATTGCCGATAGAGAAGAGCGCAACAAAGCGGCGAAATACATCATTCAAGTCATGGGAAGTTTGAATCCGCATTTGCGTGATGTGCCTGATTTTCAGCATAAATTATGGGATCAGATTTTTATCATGTCTGATTTTAGACTGGAAGTTGATTCTCCCTATCCAATTCCGACTCGTGACGTCATCAATTTGAAGCCGGAGCGTTTGCCTTATCCACAAAAATATCCGAAATATCGTTTTTATGGCAACAATATCAAATACATGATTGAAGTAGCCAATAAATGGGAAGAAGGCGAGATGAAAAGTGCTTTGGTAAAAGTCATTGCCAATCACATGAAAAAATCCTATTTGAGTTGGAATAAAGACACGGTTACTGATGCTGTAATCTTCGAACATCTATATGAACTTTCAGAAGGAACGATCAATTTGATTCAAAGTCAAGAAGAACTTTCTACCACTACTGATTTAATTAGAACCAATAAAAAAGTATCTAACAAATCATTAATGCCACAAAAAAACTTAAAAATACAAGGGTTTAAAAAACCAAATAACGGCAAGAAACCTTTTATTAAAAACAACAATAACAATAATCCGAAATAAGTTGTCTGTTGTCAGTTGTCTGTTTATTTAGATGATTGATAACTGATAACAGAAAACTGACAACAAAAAAAATGGGAACTTTTAAAATTGAAGGAGGCATTCGACTAAAAGGTGATGTTACACCGCAAGGCGCTAAAAACGAAGCATTACAAGTGTTATGTCCAGCATTATTAACATCAGAAAAAGTTAGAGTGACTAACATTCCTGATATTATTGATGTGAATAAATTAATTACTTTATTGGGTAATTTAGGTGTTAAAATCCAAAAAAACGGTCCTGGTGATTATACGTTTCAAGCTGATGAAGTGAATGTAGATTATTTAAAAACAGAAGCTTTCAAGAAAGAAGGGGGAAGTTTGCGAGGTTCTATTATGATTGTTGGTCCGCTTTTAGCTCGTTTTGGTTGTGGGTACATTCCGAAACCAGGAGGAGACAAAATTGGTAGACGAAGATTGGATACTCACTTTGAAGGATTTATTAATCTGGGAGCGAAATTCCGTTATGAAAGAGAAGACCATTTTTATGGTGTAGAAAATGAAGGACGATTAAAAGGGGCTTATATGTTGCTGGATGAAGCATCGGTAACCGGAACCGCTAATATAGTGATGGCAGCAGTTTTGGCTGAAGGAACCACAACAATTTATAATGCCGCTTGTGAACCTTATTTGCAACAATTGTGTAAAATGTTGAATTCAATGGGAGCTAAAATTAGCGGCGTAGGGTCCAACCTATTAACCATTGAAGGAGTGGAATCCTTGGGAGGTTGTGAGCATAGAATTCTTCCGGATATGATTGAGATTGGTTCTTGGATTGGACTTGCAGCAATGACCAGAAGTGAAATTACCATTAAGAATGTTTCTTGGGATAATCTTGGTGTGATTCCAAGTGTGTTTAGAAAATTAGGAATTACGCTGGAACGAAGAGGCGATGATATTTATATACCAACTCACGAAGATGGATATGAAATTAAGACTGATATTGATGGTTCTATTTTAACTATTGCCGATGCGCCTTGGCCTGGATTTACGCCTGACTTGTTGAGTATTGTTTTGGTTGTTGCCACTCAAGCAAATGGTGATGTTTTGATTCATCAAAAAATGTTTGAAAGTCGTTTGTTTTTTGTAGATAAATTGATTGATATGGGAGCCAAAATTATGTTGTGTGATCCACACAGAGCGGTAGTTATGGGGCATAATTTTAAATCGCAATTGAAAGCAACGGTAATGAGTTCACCAGATATCCGTGCGGGAATCTCGTTGCTAATTGCTGCACTTTCTGCTAAAGGAACGTCAACCATTCAAAACATTGAACAAATTGATAGAGGTTACGAAAGAATTGACGAACGATTGAGAGCACTTGGTGCTAATATTGTGAGAGTTTAATTAATATTAGATTTTAGATATTAAATATTAGATATTTCAAATCCCAAATCTTTATAAGTTTTGGGATTTTTATTTTTTTTAGAAATGGAAACCTATATAATTGTACTTCTTTGTATCGCCGCTTTCTTCGCGGGATTTGTAGATGCAATCGTTGGTGGTGGTGGATTGATACAAACTCCAATAGCCTTGATAGCATTGCCAAATTTGCCTGTGGCTTCCATAATCGGGTCGTTGAAAATTCCTTCTTTTAGTGGAACCGCAATTGCTGCTCGTCAGTATTTGAAAAAAGTAGATGTAAATTGGAACTTGCTATTAATTATGGCGATTGTAGCTTTTTGTTCGGCATTTATAGGCTCTAATTTATTGACCAAAGTGAGTAATGATTTTATGAAACCCTTATTGTTAGTAATTTTGAGTTTAATAGCAGTTTATACTTTCGTTAATAAGAATTTTGGAATTCATCAAGAAAAAAAATTATCAACTAATAAGCAATTGTTTCTTGCTGCAGTAATGAGTATTTGTATTGGCTTTTATGATGGTTTTATTGGTCCTGGAACTGGAAGTTTTCTGGTATTAGGTTTTGTAGCTATTCTTGGTTTTGATTTTCTGCATGCTTCTGCCAATGCTAAAATGGTTAATTTAGCCACTAACTTTGGCTCAATCTGTCTGTTTATTATTAAAGGAAAAATCATATGGACTTTAGCAATTCCAATGGCAATATGCAATGCTCTGGGAGGCTGGATTGGAGCCAAACTTGCCATCAAAAAAGGAAATGGATTTATTAGAATTTTCTTTTTACTAGTCGTTATTGCTACATTAATCCGTTTTGGATATGATGTTTTTTTTAGATAAAGTAATTGTTCTTATTGTGTTTCTATAACACTATCAATATTTTTTTTTACAGCGACATAAGTACTTCCCTTTTGTTCATTAAGCAAACTTTTTACAAAAAATAAGCAAGCATAACCTTTCTTAAAATCGACCAAAGGCCAAGTTCCAAATAAACCAGGACAGGTTAATACGGTTGGATTGCCTTTTGAATCGGTTTCTTCAATCCAACATCCAAGCGCATAATTAAATCCTTCGGCTACTTTGGGAGCATATTTTATTTTGTTCAATGTGGTTTGTGGCGTTTTTATTGCGGTAATAGCTTTTTCTGAAAGTATTTTTTTTCCTTTGAACGTTCCTTTATTGACCAGCATTATTAAAAAATTCATATAATCATTTGCCGTTGAAACCGCTCCTCCTGATGGATTTGGTGCCATATTCTTTTTTCCAAAATGAGTATTGTTCATTTCAAGAGGTTCCAGAATTCGTTCTTTCATCAATTGCAAAAAATCTTTATTGCCAATAACTTCGATAACTCTTGCAGCAGTGTTTAATCCAACATTACCATAAAAAAATGTTGCGCCACTTGCAAAATCATTAGGCCTTTTATTTGCAAAATCATTGACTTCTTCTTCTAAAGTTTTATACTTCTTTTGTGTTAACAGTTTCATCAAATTAATAGGCTCTTGATGAATTCCGGTCATTTGTGATAAACATTGTTTAATAGTAATGTTTTCTTTTCCAGAGCTTTTAAAGGAAGGAATATACGTACTCACTTTGTCGTCTAATGATAATTTGCCTTCATCAATAAATGTCAGCACCAGAGCAGCTGTTAACCATTTGCTACAACTAGCAATTGGTTCTTGTGTTTGTAGAGTAAAATTTCCAGATTCTTTTTTGTAGATAATTTTCCCATCTTTATAAACCAAAACAACGATGTTTTTTCCCAAAGTGCGTTGTGATTTTTTCAAAGCTTCGTCAACGGTACTAAAATTGTATTGCGCCAATAGTGATTGTCCAAAAAATAATAGAAAAATTAAATGACATAAAAGAACTAGATTTTTTGATTTCATATTAAAACATGACTTGTTTATTACTCTAAAGCATTCAATATTTTTAATCCAAATAAAATAGCATCTCCTTGATAACCATTTTGATAAGATCGAATATAGTCTATTCGTAGGAGCTTGAATTTCCCAATTCCTAAATTGTCTAATCCTATACTGAATTCTTGATACGGCGCTCGATTTGGAATGGCTAAATTGTGAAATCCTAGCACTAATTGAGATTGCAATTTGTTTAACAAAGGAATTTTGTTCATCAAATATCCTTTATCATTATGTTCAATATGAGTTTCAAAATAGCTGTCATTAGTACTTGCTGTATAATAAGGAAGGTTGTTAAAGGTATTGGTATAGCTCTCACCATTTGCTACATGTGTTTGATTTCCGTTAAAGTGTTTGTAATCTACAAACGAAATTCCATCGGCATTATAGAATTTTCCTCCTTTAAGATTGATTTTCATTTCTCCTTTGTTTCCAATCGAAAGCTCTTGACTTATTTTAGCAGATAGTAAATCGTATTCATATTTTTTATCAGTTGCTGAAAATGTTTTCTCGTAACCGATATATATAGTAGGATAGTCGTCATTTCCAATATTAAACTTTCCATCAGGACGTGTCCAATAGTGTTGCCCAAACTTAATTACTGCCAAAATATTTCCTTTCATTACATTATGCTTTTCAAAGGCTGGAGTGGAATAATCATAAGGCAATAAAGGATTATTCGATGTATAATCTACCTCTTTTTTTACAGAACATAGATTACTATTATTCCATAATGGTTTTCTCTCGGAATATTCCAAGTTTAGGTTGAGGTTAAATCCATTTATTACTTCTCGCCCGAAACCAGTAGCAATAAAGTTTTTTTCATATAGCTTCATATAATTGTCTTTAAAAAACAAGCTACTTACAGTGTTGACAGCATTTGAAATGGGATTCGTGCCATTAAATTGCGTTACCGAACTTCCTCCTGAGACATTTAGTAAAGCATTGGAATTGTTATTAAATTTATGAGCAAAAAATCCAGTGGCACGGAATTTTTTTTCTGCAAAACCATAGTCAAATTTTGAGCCGATTCTGGTATATGTTCTTCTATCTTCTGTACGTTTTGTATAAGATATGCCTGCTTCGGTTTTCCATCCTTGCACGGTATTGAACGAAGTTTTCATCAACGGGCCATCATAATTCAAAGACCATTTTTTATAGGAATTCGAGTAGCTGTAGCCAGATATAATGTCAAAGATTTTGAATTTATTTCTTTTAACATCAATAGAATCTAAATATTTTTTTGATTTCTTTTTAGTTTGAAGGGCAGCTTTCTTTATATAATCGGTGCTCTCTTCGGGTGTTAATGGTACTGGTCTAACGGTTGTCCAAAAGGTATCTTCTTTTTTATTGGCATTTTCTTCAAATTTCAATACCTCATTAGAAAATGTTTTCTTTTCAAACTTTTCTGGAAATTCAAAATTCGAGTAGACATAAGTAAATTTTCCATTAACATTAATTCCTAACATTCCAGCTTCAAAATCTAAAGTCTGGGTATTTTTTGTCCAAATTTTATTGGTGTTATTGTAACTGAAACTTTGTTTTAAAGTCAAAGTATTCAGAGCAGGATTTTGAGTTTGATTACCTTTAATCTTTAAATCAACCGCATAGATTGCCCAACTATCATCTACAATGTATATAAAACCTTCCATTGCGGGTTCATTAGTTCTTTTGGGAGTGACTTTTATTTTGTTGATTAATTTATTGTTTTCATCGGCAAATGAGCCATCGAATTTATACTTGTAATAATTAAATGCATTGTCAGCAATAGGCGAAATCACTTTGGTATTGAACTCTAAATAGTTTTCATAAAAATCAAAATTCGCCTGATCAGCATTATTAAAACTAAAGCCATTAGCATTGCCACTCACTTTGGAAGCTACTATGACTTCTTTCATTTTGTCTGGTTTTTGAAACGATATTTTCGAAACCGTTTCTGACAAATACAATATTCCGCTACGGGTAGAATCTATCATTTCGTCAAAGAAATCTAGTTTTTGACCCATAATCGATTTAGGTAAATTTTTCACTCTAAATATTCCTCTTGAATAAAAGTCGGCATTGTATTTTGCAGTCTTTTTAGAATTAGCTTTCCTATTTGCAATTGCATTTTTTATAATTTGAACGGCTGGATTTGCTTTTTTATCAATCACGACATCATCCAATTGAATGTTTTCTTCTGCCAGTGATACATCAATGGTTTGGATTACATTAGTATACTCAATAACTCTTTTATCTGTTTTATATCCCAGAAATTTATACAATATAATGTAATTACCAGATGATTTAATATTTAATTCATAGTTACCTTGCTCGTTTGAGGTAGTGCTTATATAGGTATCTTTTACATATATATTTGCAAAAGGAATGGGCTTACCTTTTGTGTCGGTAATGGTACCTTTAATTTGCGCCGAAGTTGCAATTGAAATTAATAAGAATAGAAAAGCAGTAATTTTTTTCATTGGTGTGGGTTTTAATTTGATAGACGACTTTTTTAGTACAATGGTTGTATTGCTTTGTAATGCAATGAAATTAAATCCTTTGTTTTTATACGTTTTATAAAAACGACTGCAATGCCAATTCATAACTTTTCAAACCAAATCCAATGATTACTCCACTAGTATTTGGTGAGATATACGATTGGTGTCTAAAATCTTCTCTTGAAAAGGTATTAGAAATATGAACTTCAATCACGGGAGTTGTTATTGCTTTGACTGCATCACCAATGCCTATTGAAGTATGCGTATAAGCCGCCGCATTAAGTATAATACCATCATATGAAAAACCAACTTCTTGAATTTTAGTTATAAGTTCTCCTTCAATATTACTTTGGTAATATTCTAAAATTACACCTGGATACGTAGATTTAAGTTTTGCAAAAAAAGCTTCAAAAGTTTCTTTACCATATACTTCGGGTTCTCGTTTGCCAAGAAGATTTAGATTTGGTCCATTGATAATAATAACTTTCATATGAAAAAGGTTTTGGTAAAAATATATAATCTTATCGTAAATCAATAAATTTATAACAATTGTTTTATTTAGATTTTACGTAAAATTAATGCATGTAACTAATTATTACGAAGCATGTAAGTTCGATTTTAAATAAAACAACATCAATAAAAATACTCTTAAACAATCTATTTTTTTACACTTATTAACAATTTCTTAACTATGTGGCTAATGTTCAGTATAATAAAAACAGCGTTTGTTAATAATGTTGTTAATAACTAGAAAAGGTTTGTTGTAGTTTAAAAATGAGAATACATTTACATTTGTACTATTAATTTTAAACAATATTAAACATGAAAAAAATTATTTTAACTATGGCAGCAGTATTCGCTTTGTCGTTTGCTAATGCACAAGATTTGAAATCTAAAAAAGGAGAAAATTATTTGCCAGAAGCAGGTGATTGGGCTATCGGATTTAACGCTAATAACTTATTTAGTTATGCAGGTAATCTTTTTAGTAATGCTGGTACTAACACTATTGGAAATGTAGCCAACAATGGATGGGAAGGTACTTTTGTTGGGAAAAAATTTACATCTGCAACTAAAGCTGATAGATATTTAGTTGATTTTGGTGTAAATACTGGTAGTACTACTACTCCAGCATCAACAACACAAAGTACTAAAGTAACTAATTCTGGTTTTAACTTGAATTTAGGATTAGGTAAAGAGTGGAGAAAAGGGAAAACTCGTTTACAAGGGTTTTATGGTGCAGATTTAGTTTTAGGTATTAAATCTTCAGGAAGCAAAACTGAATATACAGATTCTAATAACTCTGCAAATAATACTACTACTGATACTAAAGGTGGGTTAGAATTTAAAGTTGGTGCTAGAGGATTTTTGGGAGCTGAATATTTCTTATTCCCTAAAATTGCAATTGGAGCACAATATACTTACAATGTTATGATTGATGTTGCAGGTGCTTCGAAAACAACTACTACAAACGTTCTTGGTTCAACAGAATCTAAAGGAGCAAATTCTTTTGGTTTAGGTATTGGTAATGTTGGAGTTGCTTCAATGAATTTGACATTACACTTCTAATATATAGTTAAATTAAGAATACAACCACTCGTTAATTCGAGTGGTTTTTTTTATGCTTTTAAATTAAGTACATTTGAGGCAATGAATTGGAAAACCTTTATTAAAAGCTATCAGTCGTATCTAAAAATTGAAAGAGGGTTATCAAAAAACACTATTGATAATTATACTTTTGATATAGAACGACTTTGTTTCTTTATGGAAGAACATGCTATTGATGTTTCTCCAATAAAAATTTCGGAAGAAATTGTTCAACAATTTATTTATTCGATATCCAAAGAAGTTAATGCTCGTTCACAAGCCAGAATCATATCTGGACTAAAGAGTTTTTTTTCTTATTTAATTTTTGAAGATTATCGAATTGATAGTCCAATGGAATTAATTGAAGCGCCTAGACTGGGCAGGAAATTACCCGATACATTAGCAATTCAAGATATTGATAATATGATTGCTGCTATTGATTTATCTAAAGAAGAAGGAGAACGAAATCGCGCTATGCTAGAAACTTTATACGGATGCGGACTTCGAGTTTCTGAACTTACCACCCTTAAAATATCCGATTTGTTTTTTGACGAGGGCTTTATTAAAATTACAGGGAAAGGTAATAAACAACGATTTGTGCCTATAAGCGAAACAACGAAAAAGTATATTAACTTTTACATCCAAAAAAGAAACTTTCTGCCCGTTCAAAAG
>CAISUR010000425.1 GCA_903888655.1 uncultured Bacteroidota bacterium
ATAGATACAATACTTTTTAAAACAACTTCCGAAGCTTCTTTGGAAGGAATAACAGAAAAAATAGCTATTTCTTCTTCGCCTTTATTTTTCAAAGAAAATGGTATGGATGTTGGAGTAACTTTCCAATTTTCAGGTACTTGAAGTTGTATGATACCTTTCACATTTTCTTTGCCCGATTTAATTTTAACAGAAACTGTTTTTTCTTTGTTATTTGGAAAAATATAGACCTTTTCCTGAATAGAAGACGTTACAACGGGTACAATATCAAGAGGTTGGTATACTTCACCTTTAACTTCATCATTGTATTTGTACACTACATTTCGCTCAAAAGGAATAGTAACACCACCGATTTCAATTGTAAATGTGACTTTTACATTCCGAATGATATCTGGTTTTCCAATGTTTTCTTGTTGGTCAACACGATACATTCCAACGCTACCTTTTTCTTTTAGATAATAGGGTTGGGTGTATTCTAAATTATTAATTTTAACTTCAAAAGCTATCTTTTCAAGTTTGTTGTTTTGTAATGTTTTATCATTATATCGAATATCGTTTTCAGAATTTGTAGTCGTAATTCCTATCAGATTCATTTTAATCGGACTTCTGTTAATAAGTTCTAAATTCAGTTTAAGATTAGAACCATTGGTTACTTCTTGCTTTTCAGATACTGCTTCAAGATACAAGCCAGTACAAGCTTCGATGATTTTTTTTAGTTCTTCGGTTTTGATTTTTTTCCAGTGGTTTTCATCTAATTTCTGAATTAATTCATACGCTTTTAGTAATTCAGGAATACTAGCAGATGGATTTTTAAAATCGAAATTTTGCTGTACTTTTGACAAAATTTCACCTATTGGTTTTCCACCTTTAATTCGATTCCAAGTGGTGTCAATTCCTTCAAAAATATTTGTTTTATCAGTTGTTGCCTCTCCTTTTAAGAATTCTAAATATTCAAATTCTTCTCCTCTAGTTCCGGTACTACCAAAACCTTGTGATTGGTGTCTGCTTCTACTTAAAGCGGCAATTTCTTGATTAGATTTCCCTATTTGTGAATAAAATACCCCTGTTTGTATTTGGCTTAAATTACTTTTATCGGCGGCGTCAAATTTTTCTTTACTTCCATAAAACCACCATGATGTATTAAAAAATAAGCGTTTTGGTTGCCAAACTGAAGTTAACTTTAATTGGTCGGGAAATTGATTTGGGTCATTTACTTTGTCGAATGCTTCAACACTTAACATTGCCGAAGAAGTATGATGTCCGTGCGTTGTTCCGGGTGAACGATGGTCAAACCTATTAATAATAACGTCGGGTTGAAAATTTCTAATAACCCAAATCATATCACTTAATACTTGATTTTTATCCCAAATTTGTAGTGTTTCTGTCGGATTTTTTGAAAAACCAAAATCATTAGCTCTGGAGAAAAATTGTTCTCCACCATCAATTTTACGTGCCTCAATCAATTCTTGTGTTCGAATAACACCCAGCAATTCTCGCAATTCAGGACCAATCAAATTCTGACCACCATCGCCACGGGTTAATGATAAATAACCTGTTCTAGCATTTTTCTCATTAGATAAATATGAAATCAGCTTTGTATTTTCATCATCGGGATGCGCAGCAATGTATAAAACGGAACCTAAAAAATTCAGTTTTTCTATTTTATGATAAATTTCAACAGCACCTGGTTTTGCTGGCTGTTGGGCTTTTGTACTATGAAAAGTAATTAAGAGTATGAAAGTAATTACGAATTTTATTTTTGACATATTTATGTAGTTTATTCCAATAGCCTCAAATGTAGAAATAATAATTCCTTTCAAAAAACATTTCTTCTATTAAACTAGAAAAGCTAATAAAAAATAATTGGAGTAAGTTTTACTTAATATTATTTGATAGTAAAACTTTATATTTGACCTTTCTTAGAAAAAGAATACACACACTTAATTACCTTTGGTATTATTATTGCAAGTAGCGTTTTATGGATAACAACAAACAAGTTTTTCAAAACAGTTCTAAAAGTAGATGGACCGCCTTTAAATGGTCAACTAGGATGATTATTTTCCTGATATTACTAATGATTCCTGTTTTTTATATCACACTCAAAAAAGGTATAAAACCTTCATTACCAAAGCTTACGAACGAATCTCAAATCGGACAATCTTTAAAACATCCTATAACGCCAGTTGTTTTAGATAAAAAGGAGTTGAAAAAGTATAAAGGTTTCGATGCATTTTTAAGATCCAAAGCCAAAATAGATGCTTTACGAAAAACGCCTAGACCTGCACCAAAAGACCAAATAAGAGCGGCATTTTATGTTGATTGGGATCCACAGAGTTACTTCTCATTACAAAAAAACATCAAAAAACTGGATATGGTAGTTCCAGAATGGTTTTTTATTGACCCAAAAACGGATTTATTAAAAACCCAAATTGACACTTCGGCGTTAAAGATCATGCGAAAAGGAAAAGTTAAAATAGTTCCTTTAATCAACAATATTAATAGAGAAAAAGGAGTAGGAGAGTTTGATGGTGATTTATTACATCGTATTTTACACAATTCTGCCAAAAAAGAACGTTTGATAAATGACATTATAAAAACGTTAAAAGCCAATAAACTTCAAGGGATTAATATTGATTTTGAAGAGTTCAAAGAAGATAGTGACGAACCAATTATTGCTTTTCAAAAAGAGTTGTATCAAAAATTACATGCGCAAAACTATATTGTTTCACAAGATGTAATGTACAGCGATACCGATTACAATATGAAGGAATTGGTAAAATACAATGACTATATCTTTTTAATGGCTTATGACGAGCATTATCCAACCAGTACTCCAGGAGATATAAGTAGTCAAAAGTGGATTGAAAGTATTTTAGATCAAAATGCGAAAGATATTCCTGCCAATAAAATTATATTATGTTTTGCAGGTTATGGATATGATTGGGAAGAAAATATGCAAGGGGTAACCTTGACTTATCAACAAGCATTATCTAATGCCAGACAATATAAATCTTTGATTGATTTTGATAATGATACTTATAATAACTACTACAGGTATACGGATGTAGCTGGACATAAACACTATGTGAATTTTACAGATGCAGCCTCCAATTTCAATACCATTCGATTTGCAGATGAATATGGTACGGCAGGAACAGCATTATGGCGTTTGGGAAGTGAAGATGAACGATTGTGGAGTTTTTATGAACGAAGCTTGACTAATGAAAGTATTAAGAAGAAACCTTTTGATTTTAAGAAATTAGAAAATGTCGACTTTGGTTTTTCAACACCAGATTATATTGGAGATGGTGAGATATTAAATGTTGTAACCAATCCACAACCTGGAAAAATAAAATTGGATATCAACAAAAATGAATATATTATTTCAGAACAAAAATATATTCAATTACCAACTAAATATGTTATCAAGAAATATGGAAATGTAAATAAACAAGTGATTTTAACTTTTGATGATGGTCCTGATCCAGAGTATACGCCTCAAATTTTAGACATATTAAAGAAAGAGAAAGTTCCGGCTACATTTTTTGTGATAGGATTACAAGCAGAGAATAATTTGCCTTTATTACAAAGGATTTATGATGAAGGACACGAAATAGGAAATCACACATTTACACATCCAAATATTGCCACTGTTAGTCTTGAACGAGCAGCTTCTGAAATGGAAACCACACGCTTGTTAATTCAAGCCGTGACCGGAAGAAATACGATATTGTTTCGAGCGCCTTATAATGCCGATTCTGAGCCAACAACAGAGGCTGAATTACGTCCTATTGAATTAAGTAAACAACAGCATTATTATACAATTGGAGAAAGTATTGACCCAAATGATTGGGAAGAGGGAGTTACAGCAGATACTATATATGCTCGAACAATAAGACAATACAATAAAAATCCTTACAAAGGAATCATCCTATTTCATGACGCAGGAGGGAACCGGCAAGCAACCGTAGATGCATTACCCAGAATCATCGAATATTTTAAAAGTAAAGGAATTCAATTCACTACTGTAGCACATTTATTAGGAAAGAAAAAAGACGATGTTATGCCACTTGCGACACAAAACTATTTAGATGTCGATATTGTGATTTTTACACTCGCCTACTGGTTTGGAATTTTTATCACTGCAACTTTTTGGGTAGCCATTATTTTGGGATTTTTTAGAATTGCTCTTATGGCTCTCATGGCATTTATTAAGAAATGGATTGATCATAAGTATCCGCATAACTATGTCATTGATCAAGTTAATCCTTTTCCAAAAGTTAGTATTATTGTACCCGCATATAATGAAGAGGTAAATGCTGTTAAAACAGTCAATAATCTATTATTACAAGACTATCCAAATTTTGATATCGTTTTTGTAGATGATGGTTCCAAAGATGCTACCTATCAAAAAATTAATGATGCCTTTCAATTCAATCCATCCGTAAAAGTATTTACGAAACCCAATGGAGGTAAAGCATCTGCATTAAATTATGGAATTGAAATAACGGATAGTGACTATGTGATTTGTATTGATGCCGATACTCAATTAAAATTTGATGCAGTATCTCATTTAATGAAACAATTTACCATTCAATACAAAAATGATGATATTGTTGGCGCAGTTGCAGGAAATGTAAAAGTTGGAAACGAGAATACCATGTTGACCAAATGGCAAAGTATTGAATATACGACATCTCAAAATTTTGACAGAAGAGCCTTTGATTTAATTAATGGAATAACCGTTGTTCCCGGAGCTATTGGTGCTTTCAGAAAAGACGCTATAACCAAAGCAGGTGGATTTACAACCGATACTCTTGCCGAGGATTGTGATTTAACGATTCGTATTTTGAGAAAAGGTTACCGTGTTATAAATTGTATTGAAGCAATAGCCATAACAGAAGCTCCTGAAACATTAAAAGAGTTTATGAAACAACGTTTTAGATGGAGTTATGGTATCATGCAGGCTTTTTGGAAGAATAGAGATGCTTGTTTCAATCCAAAATACAAAGGACTAGGAATGGTATCACTTCCTAACATCTTCATCTTTCAAATTATACTTCCCATTTTTGCACCTTTAGCCGATTTGGTATTAATAGTAAGCTTGATATGGAATTTCAATAATCCTGAAAGCATGCACAAAATCGGACTTTTTTATGTCGTCTTTATGGCGGTAGATATGTTAATTAGCGTCGTGGCATTTTCATTTGAAAAAGAAAAATTCAGCAAACTTTTATGGCTTATTCCACAACGATTTATTTACCGACAACTGATGTACATCATTTTATACCGATCGTTCAAAAAAGCATTAAAAGGTGATGGTCAAGGATGGGGAGTTCTAAAAAGAACAGGTAACGTAAAAACAATTCAATAACTTTTTAGTTCTAATCATTGCAATACTTATTAAAACTGAAATGTAAATTGTTATATTTGCGCAACAAACAAAAAAAGATTTACATAATATGAAATTACTTGAAGGAAAAGTAGCAATAATTACTGGTGCAAGCCGAGGAATTGGTAGCGGAATTGCAAAAGTATTTGCAGAACATGGAGCTAATGTAGCTTTTACCTATAGTTCATCAGCTGAATCAGCATTACTATTAGAAAATGAGTTAAACGCATTAGGTATTAAAGCCAAAGGATATCAATCGAATGCTGCCGATTTTAACGAAGCTCAAAAATTAGCCGATGATGTATTAACAGATTTCGGTACCATAGATGTTTTAATCAATAATGCTGGAATCACTAAAGATAATTTGTTAATGCGAATGAGTGAAGAAGATTTTGATAAAGTTATTGAAATCAACTTGAAGTCGGTTTTCAACATGACCAAAGCAGTTCAAAAAATAATGCTTAAAAATCGTAAAGGTTCAATAGTAAACATGAGCAGCGTGGTGGGAGTGAAGGGTAATGCTGGTCAAGCCAATTATTCGGCATCAAAAGCAGGTATGATTGGTTTTACCAAATCTATCGCTTTAGAGTTAGGTTCGCGAAATATTCGTTGTAATGCTATTGCTCCGGGATTTATTGAAACTGAAATGACCGCCAAATTAAACGAAGATGTAGTGCAAGGTTGGAGAGATTCTATTCCGTTAAAGCGTGGTGGAACTCCTGAAGATGTAGCTAATGCTTGTCTTTTCTTTGCTTCCGACATGAGTGCTTATGTTTCAGGACAAGTATTAAATGTTTGTGGAGGAATGTTAACCTAAGAAGAATACAGTTGTCCGTGTTCAAAAAACAATAACTGAACATACTATTGAATGTAATTACTATGAACAAATCAACTTTATTACTATTAATTCTATCAGTATTAATTGCTGCTGGTTTGTCTTATTTTCAATATTATTATAAAGCTAAAAGTCAATCAAAAACAAGATTGCTTTTGGCTTTATTGCGTTTCCTAGCCGTTTTTAGTTTATTACTTTTGCTCATCAATCCTATCATTAGTAAAAGTACTTATGAAACTACTAAAACACCATTACCCATAGTAGTAGACAATTCAAGTTCTATAGTTGACTTAAAAGCCAATGTAATGGCTAAAGAAGTTTATATTAAAATCGCTTCCAATAAAGAGTTAAAAGATAAATTTGATATTCAATCCTATAGCTTTGATTCCGAATTCAAATCGTCTGAAACTTTTGATTTTAAAGGGAAGC
>CAISUR010000426.1 GCA_903888655.1 uncultured Bacteroidota bacterium
GTTTTTCTCATTTCTTGCCGCAATTACTTTTCCGCATACGCTAATTATAATAAAAATGCAAAATAATAAATAAAAAAACCGAGCAAGTTCCTATTCGATTAAATGTGGTTCTAAAAAACTAATTTGTTTGAATAGTATTAATTGTAAATTCATATTATAAATAAATTACAAATCACTCAAACACTCCCTGATAAGAACAAAAAAGCCAGACTAATGTCTGGCTTTAATTGGTAATAAAGTGATATAGTTACTTCTAGTCACCAGTTTGAATTGTATCAACAGGCATTTCTTGATACTCAGAATAATCAGCAGCAGCTGTATCTACAGCAACTGCCATTGTATCCACAGTAACTGCCGTTGAATCTGGAATAACATAAGCATTCGCTTCATTATTAACAGGTTGTGGAGCAGAAGTAATAGTAGTACTTACATTATTTGGGAAAATATCTTTTAATTTATTTAAGAAAGTACCAAATGAAGTAACTGATAAAAACATTAAACCAAATAAAAGTCCTAATGCTAATAAAGGTTGATTGGAATTAACAGCATTCATTCTTTTTATTTCTCCAACTAAAACATATTCATCATCTCCATCCACTGTTGAATAAATAGTATGATTTGTTCTTGCAAATAATGCTAAAGAGAACCCAAAAGATAAAGCTAATAGTAATGAAATCCAAATTGATGCAAATAACCAAGCTAAATAATTCGAATTGGATTCAGCACCGTTAAGTGATTTTGAATATCCAATCATATCATTATGATAGGACGCTATTTTTTTGGATCTAGCTAATAACAAAGTTGCTTTATCAACTTGTTTTTTTGCCAATACGCAATAATCTTCATTCGCAGGTGGAGCAGGAGCTACTGAAGGAGGAGTATCTGGACTTTGAGCTACAGGACTTGAAGCTTCATTACATACTTGACTTTTATAACTTTCTTTATTTGCAAGGTTAGTTTCCGCATTTTTAACCACTACATCTGCATTTGACTTATCATTTTCTAATGATTTATCAAAAAATACAGTTTGCTCAGGTCTATTAATGTTGATAGTTTTTGATTGCAAATCATTATATTTTCCATAGGCAGCAAATAATGAAACAAGCGGAGTAGCTAAAATAGGATCACTATGCGTACTGTAAACACTATTTAGATAATCTTTACCAGAAGTTAATAAAGCTATATGGCGTTTATTTTGAAAAGAAGCTTTGTCTTTGGTAAATAATTCCTCTAATTTTTGATCAGAAATTGAATCCGTGTTATACCAAACTGCATAATCGATAACAGAAGAATCTTTTTTTGCTGAATTTATTTCTCTATCATAGATTTTACTTGTTGTATTTTGTGTAATATTTACAATACTTGAAGTTAAATAGTAAGGAACTACAGCTAACATTATCATTGGAACTAAAGTTGCCAATAAAGTTAATAAATACTGTAATCCTTTACTTTTAATATGATTCCATAAAGCCCCAGGGAATTCTTTCAATGTTCCTGAATAATTAGGACTAAACGAAGGCAATGCACTGAAAATAAACAATAATAATACAGCATTAAACAATATAAATAAAGAAGATATTAAAGTTCCACCTATTAGTAGTGAAGAAAAAGCATTAGAATAATTTGTAGTAGTTCCTAATTTAATTAAAAGTGCTTCGATAACAAATAAAAGTCCGAAAAATCCAATTAATAAACCTAAATGTTTTAAATATTTTATTCGATGAGAATTATTGAAATCATTTCCTTGATTTCCATGCATCCAAGCAATTTCTGTTAAACAAATTCCAATTGGAAATAATGACAATAAGGCTGCAACATGAATACACCAATCACAACCAGAACTAGTTGCAAAAAATCTTCCCAAAAAAGATATTAAAAAGGTAAAAAATAAACCTGCTACCGCAACTTTATATTGCCCAATATTAAGACCATTTTTAAGTTGGTTAAAAGCTATTTTAATAATATTCCAAGGCCAAATGACCAAGTAATGCCAAGCCATTCGAACTATAAACCAAATACCAGGAATAAAAAATTCAGAATATATCCATTTAACTAATTTCAATCCCCATCCAATGGCTTCTCCAATAAACCAAATTCCTGTAGCAATAACATTAAACACAAATCCAAAAACAAGAGCAAGAGGAATTGTAAATTCCCAAAATCCATTTGATTTTCTAATATTATCCCTAATCTCATCTAGATTAAGTAATTTAGGTATCTGCCTTTCGAAGAGTTCCGAATAAACTCTGCCCATAAGGTAAAGACCCATCAGAACCGATAATGTACTTCCAAAAACTAATGTCAATTTTTCCATAATTTATTGTTTTAATATTGGTTAATAAATTGTTTCCCTACTCTTATGGATTTTCGGTTTCTCCCCGTTTTTACAGTGGTTTCTGAACTCCACTTAACTA
>CAISUR010000427.1 GCA_903888655.1 uncultured Bacteroidota bacterium
GAATCACATATTGACGAGCTGCCTTTCTATGCATATCAATCACTTGTTGGTATTTTGCAAAAGCACTATCTTTTTTTCCAACCTCGTCATAAATTTGACCCATTATGAATCGGTATCTTGATTTTTCTTCATCTAGTTTTGTAAACTTTGTGGCCAACTCTAATCTAGCCACAGCGCTATCTCTTTGTTTTATATTTAAAAAAGCTTGAGCCAAAGTTGCATTTGCATCTGCAAAAATTTGGTCTTTAAACTTTATTTCACTTAATAGTTTTTGGAGATTTTTTATAGCTGTCTCATCATTATCCATGCGCATATTGGTTTTTTCTCTCCAAATTTTAACCTCATAAATCTTATCGCTTTTAGGATATTTATATAAAACATAGTTAAATGCCTCTAAAGCCGGTACAAAACGTTGGTCATAATAACGTGCCTTTCCAAGCAATGAATGAGCTTCATCCATTTGCGGATTTTTCTCACTCCCGTCAATATTCATGGAATGCTTTTGAATTGCCATAGTAGCTTTGGTTTCTGCTCTATCAAAATTGGCGTTTTTCTTTTGTCCGGGTTGTGCTTGTTCTTGTGATATTTGCATACGCTCTACCGGAAGAATCTCCCAAAAATTATCTTTGTATTGAGATTTTAAATCGGCAATTCCTTTATTGAGCGCTATATTTCCATTGAAAAGAATATTATCTCGGGTTGCCAAGGCATTCATGTTTCTGGATACAAAAGTGTTTTTCTTGGTAGAACATGCTACAAAAAAAATTATCACAATTGCTATGATTGTGTATTTAAAAGTACTATTTTTCAAGGTCAAAACGTTTTAATAAGTAACTCTAAAAAGCTTATTTTAGTATAACTAACTGGTAAAAGTACATTTCTTTTTGATACTTGAAAAAAAATATCGCTTTTTTTAAACAAGAAATCCGTAAAACAAATAAATGATTTACGGATTTTATAACTAATAAATAAAAATTACACAGCAAAAAAAGCTTCCAATTCTCTCAGAGTTTCTTCTGATGTTTGAATGTCTTTTACCACTTCTCCTTTATTTAAGGCTACAATTCTTGTGCAAACCTCAACCGTATGAACCAAATCATGACTAGAAACTAAAACCGTCACCTCTGGATTATCTGCCAATTCTTTAATTATTTTCTTTAATCGATTTACAGTTGTTGGATCTAAATTAGCAAAAGGTTCATCCAAAATAACGACATCTGGATTTCCAATTAGGGTGGCAATAATCCCTACTTTTTTCATATTTCCTTTTGATAAATCTCTTAAATACTTTTTACTATTCAAGATTTCTCCATTAAAAAACTCTTCATGTTTTTTTAACAAAGCATCAACATCGGCTTTATTTTGATTTCGTAAATCTCCAATAAAATAAAAATATTCTTCAGCGGTTAAATAGCCTATAAGGAAACTTTCATCAATAAAAGCTGATGTAAAAGGTTTCCAAGCTTCACTTGTATTTACTTGAATGTCATTGTTTTTTATATATCCCGTACTTGGTTGAATTAAATCCAAAAGCAAACTGAAAAAAGTAGTTTTTCCTGCTCCATTATTTCCTACTAATCCAAAACTTTGTCCCTTTGGAATCTCAAGAGTGTCAATATTTAATACTTTAATTCCATTATTATAGGTTTTCGAAAGATTATTTACTTGTATCATATTGTAGTAATTAGACGTTGGTGAATTGTTATTAGTTTTTTTGTTTATATGCCGCAATTGTTGCGTATTTCTCTGATTTGTAAATACCTTCAATCATTTGGAACACTTTGCTTCTCAAAGCAAATCCAATAATCCCAGTAATTACAACAAAAAGCAAACCGATATTTTCATTAAAAAATAATTTCCCTAAACCATAAAGCAAAACCGGAAATAACAATTTTGGTATAACCAATAACATAGTTTTTACGTTAAAAGCTTGTTTATCTCCAAATGCTTTGGTTGCCATCGAGAGATCTATTGGAGTTTTCACAAAAGCACCACCCAACAAAACCAAATGAGAATTCACGCCAATATTATAAATGGCTCCTACCAGGATTAACAAATAAGTATGCCATCCCAAATAAAGATAAAAAGAGGCTAATAATGTTGAAATTAATGTAGCAATAACCATCAACCACCATTTAGAACTCAAATACTCTTTATACTGAATATTCTGACTCATCATCAATTGATAATAAGCGCTATCCCAACTCGGAACAAACTGTCCAAACGTGAAAAGAAATCCGCCCGAAACAAAAATCCCAGCAAAAATTCCCATCACAGCAGGTTGATGAGGGTTGTTAAAAAACAGAAACCCATAAAATAAGAAAACAACACTCATAATAACCGTAGTTCTGGAACGTTTATTTCTTTTTATCAATTTAATATCGTTTTTCAAGAACGTTCCTAAGGTACCGAATTGATTTAACCAATTAAAGTTTTCGGTTTTTGCTTCCTCACTTTTCTTTGCCAATCCTTCATCAAGATTCAAGTTACTTTTAAAGAAATTGAACGCAAAATAATAAGCAACGGTAGCTCCCAATATTGGAATAATAAATAAATAATTGGTTTTATACAATCCTTCGAAAAAAGGCGCAGAATAAGTGGTAATATCAAAAACTTTATAATATTGTGCCGCTCCACAACCCGCGACTAATGCCAAAACCGCATAGAAAACGCTGTCTTTGTTGTTCAACAAAACATTGATAAAGTTGTTCATATAAATAACGCCAATAACACCCAAATGCCACAAAAGAATTTGTACGACCGAATACCCATTCTGTATCAGCATTATAGAAAACGGAATAAAGAAAAACGCATGTGAGACGTTAAAAAATGAAATGGCCGTTTTGCCTAGCGAAAAATGAACAATAGTATTTCGCTTTATGGGTAAAGTCAACAATGGTCGAATATTCATCACTGGCATTTTTTGTAAAAAGTAGCGTATCACTAAATCCATCACAAAATAATAAATCAAAAACTTGTTTACGGTTGTAAACGGATTCAATCCCACATCTTCTAGCATTGGATAAATTCCAAATCCTAAAAGAAGAAACATAGCCACAAAATAAAGTGCCATCAATCCCATAAAGACTTTAAGCACTACATTAGTTCCAAAAGAAGCAGAACGAATAAAAGACTTCCATTCTAGATTTATAAAATGTTTAAACATAGTGTATTGTTTTGGTTTTGATATTAGTTTATAAAAATAGTAAAATGTTACAAATTACGGAGCCAAATCATATTCTGGATAAGTCAGCTTGAGATATTCCACCGCTTTTGATGGAATTACAAAAAACATGATATATTCAATAATTATCATTGAAACCATAAAAAAACTCATAAAAAATAAAGTAATTACATTAGAATGATTTTCCAACTGTAAAAATATCTGAAAAGGCAAATAACTCATTCCCGCCATCGAGCTATATCCATAAATAATATCTTTCAGTAGCCATTTCTTTCCCTCTTCTTTTACAGTTTTTTTTCTTTTTCTATTCATTCTAATTAATCCTACCCAAAAGGAAATTAAAATAAAAAAAGCAAGTATTGCTGCAACTTCATGAGAAATAGTAATGGATTTCAGTAATTGGAACACGAAGAAAATGGATAATAGCGTGCCTAAAATTTGAGGGAGCCTAAAAAAAGATTTAAAATGATGCCATACCAATTTATTATATCTTTTGTTCATTGCTTTTTGACGTTGTTCTACAACATCCATAAAACCAAATATTCCAAATTTTTTAAATTCAATTTGTAAAGCTTCCTCAAAAGATCTTTTTGGATTTTCCGCCCATTGTTCTTCAATAGAATTGGCCAAATGATCTACCAATTCGGTTTGTAAATCGTAATGTTCCACATAATGTTGTCGTGTGAAAGTGTAAAGTTGGTCTATTTGGGGAGGGGTTAATTTCATAATTACTTTTCTTCTTTTGGTAAATCATTTAATGTTTTTATATACTTGCCATGCTCAAAAAAGAAAAGATTTCCTAACCATTCTTTATCTTTAAATGATTTATCTCTTAATTCATTATCAAAGTATTGGGTATAAACTGCTCTAATCCTTTTTTTATAATAATCGCCATCTATAGCAAAAAGTGGCGAAGTAAAGTTTTGACTTAACGTTCTGTCTAAATTAGCAAAGCCATTCATTACCATGAATAATTTATAGTGGTGTTTTTTAGCGTAATTTTCATAAACTACTAAAGGTCTACAAAATTCCGAAGAGCAGCCATTAGTAAACTCATAGACCATTGCAAAATCATATTTTAACAATTCTTCTTTTAATTGAATTGCATTGATTTTATATATCGTGTCTTGACTTAAGTTTTCAAATTTTTTAAGTTGGATGATTTTGGATTTTTCTTTTGGCGTCAATTTTCCATAATCATTTGTAAAGCCTCTAATACTGCACGATATTAAAAATAAAATTGGCAATATAAACATCATAATTCTCAGGCAATCGTTGTTTATTTTTTTTTTCATTCTATTGAGTTTTTTGAAATAATAATTTCTAATATTCTAATTTTGGTTGCACTAAACTTTGCATATTTCTAATAAAATCCTCCAACTCTGCCAAACGATTGCTGGTTTCTTTGGTTCCTTTTTCGGTAAGTTTATAATATTTACGTAATCTATTGTCTACGTTTTCAACCTCTACTTCTAGCACTCCTTCGGCTTCCAATTTATGTAATGCTGGGTACAAGGCTCCTTCAGTTATTTTTAGTTCACCACTTGTAATTTCCTTTACTTTTTGAGTGATTTCATAGCCGTACATTCGACCGTTTTCCTCCAAAAGTTTCATCACAATTGTGTTTAAACTTCCTTTATATAATTGCGAATTTTTCATTTATTTATTCTTTTTTTGGCACAAATATACATAAGTTTTTTATATACATAGAATTCTTATGTATAATTATTAAAAAATAATTGGAAATTTAAA
>CAISUR010000428.1 GCA_903888655.1 uncultured Bacteroidota bacterium
CAATTACAAAAATATCAGTAATAAAATAATCTTTTTTTACCTATTTACACTTTTTATTTCAATTACCACTTTTGCGCAAGATGGTCCCTTGAAAGAACGATTTAGAGAGAAAAAAGAACAAATTAAATCCTTGAAAGTCGCTTATATAACCAATGAATTGAACTTAACTCCAGAGGAAGCGGCTAAGTTTTGGCCCTTATTCAATGCGTTTGAAGACAAACAACAAGAAATAAGAAAACAAAAACTTAAAGGTTATTTTGATAGAGCTGATAACAAAACTATTGATAAATTATCTGAAAAAGAAGCCTTATCAATGCTATCGCAAATGGAATCTACGGAAGATGAATTGTGTCAATTGAAAAAGAAATTTGTTTCTAATTTAAAAGGGGTTCTTCCAGCTACTAAAATTCTAAAACTTAAAAAAGCGGAAGAACAATTTAGTAAAAAATTATTGCAACAATAT
Organism: uncultured Bacteroidota bacterium; assembly: GCA_903888655.1. Classification (GTDB taxonomy): domain Bacteria; phylum Bacteroidota; class Bacteroidia; order Flavobacteriales; family Flavobacteriaceae; genus Flavobacterium. The sequence continues at coordinate 464 of CAISUR010000428.1, forward strand.
CGAGACAAAAAGATTGGTCGTTAATTTGATAAGAATTTAATTTTTATAATTTTATCTTTCCCTGCTGCAATTGCCGTAACATTATCAACAAATCGAATAGTATACAAGGAACAATCAGTACTTAATAGTTGCCAGGTAGTTCCTCTATCTTTAGAATAAAACAAACCGCTTGTCCCAACAGAAACTAATTTTTTTCCGTTACTATTAGGTACAAATTGTACGCAAGATGTATATCCAAATCCTTGGTTTTCGCCAACTAAATTCCAAGTTTTACCACCATCAATTGTCAATGCTTTGTTTTGAAAATCTTGATTGGGTTTATCATAATTTCCTCCAGCTATAAATCCGATTTTGTCGTTATAAAAATCGGCTGTAAAAATTCCAGTCATGGTTTCACCTTGAATTATCGGAGTAACAACTAATCACTAAACCTTAACAGTCCAGCCAAAAGTATCTTCAGCAAGTTTATATTGAATTTTAGTCAGTTTGTCTTTCAATTGACTCGCAAATGAATTTTCAATTTTAGGTAAAGTATATTCATTATCTTGATAAGCAAAGGCACTAATCGGACTAATTACTGCAGCTGTTCCTGCACCAAATATTTCTTTCAAACTTCCATCTTGTGCAGCATTTACTAATTCTTCCACTAAAACAGATCGTACTTCTACATGCAAACCTTCTCGTCTTGCCAAATCAATCAGACTTTTTCGGGTTACACCATCTAAAATTCGTTCTCCCGTTGGAGCAGTATATAAAGTGTCATTAATTCTAAAAAACACGTTCATAGTTCCTGCTTCTTCTAATTTAGTGTGCGTAGCATCATCTGTCCAAATAATTTGTTGGTATCCTTTTTCATTGGCTAATTTAGTGGGATAAAATTGAGCGGAATAATTTCCAGCAGCTTTAGCGGCGCCAATTCCACCATTGGCAGCACGACTGTAATGATCCGCTACAATTACTTTAACTTCACCAGAATAATACGATTTAGCAGGTGAAAGAATAATCATAAAACGATATTGCGTAGAGGGTTGCGCAATAACTCCCGAACCAATAGCAATCATGAAAGGTCTTATGTACAGCGTATTTCCAAAACC
>CAISUR010000429.1 GCA_903888655.1 uncultured Bacteroidota bacterium
CAAACTAACAAACAAACAAAATGAAAAAGATATTATTATTTTTTCTATTATTAATCTCTACATGTATTTATTCTCAATCAGAACAAATCAAAATAACCGGAAAAGTTTTTGGTGTCAAAGGAGAAACCTTACCAGGAGTTAATATTATTTCTAGTGAGAAAAAATCAACTACAACTGATATTGATGGAAAATACACTATAAGTGTTAGTAATAAAAAAATTACGTTAACCTACACTCACGAGGGATTTTTACCTCAATATAAATCAGTTGGAAATCAAACCGAAATCAATATCAATTTACTTGAAGACAAGAAGGAGCTAGAAGAGGTAGTTGTTGTAGGATATGGTACGCAACGAAAAAAAGATGTAACGGGGTCAATTTCTTCTGTCAATACTAAAGAAATGATGACCGTTCCTACAACAAACGTAAATGAAATGCTTCGTGGGAGAATTGCAGGAGTAAGTGTTACTGTAAATTCTTCACGACCAGGAGGTACTTCTGATATTTTAATTAGAGGTCAACGATCACTTTCAGGAAGTAATGCACCACTTTATATTGTTGACGGCTCTCCTGTTTCGGATATTAATGATTTGAATGCAAACGATATTAAAAGTATTGAAGTTTTAAAAGATGCTTCTTCTCAAGCGATTTATGGAGCTAGAGCTTCTGCTGGGGTTATTTTAGTGACCACAAAAAGAGGTTCTTCTGGAAAACTTCAAATAGATTTTAGTAACACAACTACTGTTCAATCTTTAAAAAAGAACTTCGATTTAATGAATGGTCAAGATTGGCTTCAAAAGCGATTAGCTCAAATTAACGAATTTCGTCCGGTGAGTGTTTTAACTAGTTCCAATGATCCAGTTGACCAAGCTACAATTTTATCAGTCATTGGAGACAATACTTTAATTAGTAATTATAATGCAGGAAAATCTACGGATTGGCTTAAACAGCTGATCAAACCCGCTACCATAACCAATACCAATTTAAGCTTGAGAGGCGGAAATGAAAACACAAAATTTAGTAGCAGTTTTAATTATTTCAACCAAGGGGGAATGATTTTAAATTCAGATTATAAAAGAATTACAGGCAGACTTAATTTAGATCAAAAAGTATCTAGAACTGTTAAAATGGGTATCAATCTTTCTTATACTCATTCTGAAGCAAACGGAGAAGACGGGTCAAATAATTCAACAACCTCTGATGATATGTACCAAAAAGCGATTACACTTTCCCCATTTGCTGTGCCATATGACGATAATGGAAATCTTAATCGCTATGTTACTTCAGATTTAAAATACAATCCACTTTGGAATAGTCACCAATATAGTGATTTAACCAAAATAGACCGTTTTTTGGTTAACTTATTTACTGAAATTGACTTAGTGAAAGGTTTAAAATACCGTTTTAATAGTAAATATGATATTAGAAATCAAAATGAAGAAAGTTATCAAACAAGACTCCATGAATTCGGCGCAGCTACTAATGGTTGGGGACAAATAAGCTTCAAAGCCGATAAAGAGTGGTTAATAGAAAATATTTTTACCTATGATAAAAAAATAAATAAGAGTAATCGATTTGATGTTACTTTTATGCAAAGTGCAAATAAATTAACAACCGAAACCTATACTCAATCGGCTACCCAATTTTTAAGTGATTATTTTGGAGCAGATGGTATTAGTAATGCCTCGACTTTTACAAAGCCTGTTAGAAATATTAGCCCGAGACAAATTTTATCTTTTTTAGGTCGTATTCGTTATACTCTTTTCGAGAAATATATTTTCTCGGCTTCATTAAGAAATGACGGCTCATCAGTATTTGGAGTAGAAAACAAATGGGGATTATTTCCTTCTTGTTCTGCAGCTTGGAGAATTAATGAAGAAGCTTTCTTGAAAAATAGTACGATAGTTTCTAATTTAAAGTTGAGACTTAGTTATGGGGTAGTAGGTAATCAAGGAATTGGACCTTTTCAATCTACCGCCACGGTTAATGAATATGATATGTTGTATGGAAATACTAGTGCTTACTCTGTAGGATTACTACCAGGAAATTCATTACCAAATCCATTTTTAAAATGGGAGCAAACGGCATCCAAAAACATTGGAGTAGATTTTGGATTTATTAAAGATAGAATAACGGGTAGTTTAGAATGGTATGACACTCGAACCACGAATTTATTAATTTACAAAAAGCTACCCTCTAATTCAGGATATACCAATCAATTAACCAATATTGGCGAGGTTCAAAATACAGGAATTGAAGCGCAAGTGAGTGCTTTACTGATTAAGGCACCTAATTTTTCATGGGGAATAAACCTTTCCTACAGCCAAAATAAAAACAAAATTTTAAAAATTGATGGACAAACCGATGCAAATGGTAATCAAATAGATCAACCTTCTAATGGTTGGTTTATTGGTCACTCGATAAATTCGTATTATCAATATGTTTTTGATGGAATTTTTAATAATGCTTCTGAAATTGCTAATTCAGCACAACCTAATGCAACAGTTGGTTCTATTAGAGTAAAAGATCTAAATGGAGATGGCGTTATTACAACAGCAGATAAAAAAGTCGTTGATGCTAGTCCTAAATGGATAGGTTCATTTAGTACAACATTCAACTATAAAGGATTAGAATTATTTTTAGACTTTTACACCGTTCAAGGAGTAATAAAAAACAATTCTTTCTTGTATGATTATAATAATGGGGGTTCAAATTATGGTCCAAATAATGGAATTAAGGTTGATTATTGGACGCCTTCAGGTCAAGGGCAAGAGGCTCCTTTGCCAAGTGGAACGCCCGACACATATCTAAAAGCTCTAGGTTTACAGGATGCCTCTTATATTCGTTTAAGAACGATTTCATTAGGATATACTTTTCAAAAGGTTGATTGGATGGAAAAAGCAGGAATTTCTAAATTTAATATTTACACTTCTTTGGGTAATTATTTTACTTGGACTAAATATAAAGCTTTTGGACCTGAAACGAGTCCATCAAGTTATCCTGAACCAAAAACGGTTAATATGGGAATAAATGTTTCCTTCTAAATTTAATAACAGTAACAATTAGTACTACTATGAAAAAGAATTTATTAATTTCAACATTGATTTTGTTTACTCTTTTTGGATGTTCCAAATTTTTAGATGAAAAAAATCAAACCGATTTAAATACCGATTTTATTTACAATACTCCAGAAGGTATCGGTTTTGCTGTTACAGCGTTATATTCTATTGAGCGAGATATTGCAAATTACGGTAATGGTGAAGGAAGTTTACCTGCTTCCTCTTTACTTGGAGGAGATGACATTACATTTACAAGAGCTGGAGAAAGTTCTGGAGATTGGTCGGGTACATGTTGGTATGACCCTACAAAGTTAAATTCTGCCAATAAGGATACTGAAGGGTACTGGAATTATAATTATAAAATAATCGGGAAAGCAAACGAAATCATTTATTATGCACTTAGAATGGATCAAAATAATCCATTAATTATACAGGCATTGAGTGAATGTTATTGCTTTAGAGCCCATGCTTACTTTAATTTGTTAAGAAGATATGATAATATTTATTTCACGACTACTGCAATTACACCTTATAATGTTAATGATCCTATCGATTATCAACCAGCAGATCAACAAATTGTAATGAATCAAATTAAACAAGATTTAGATTTTGCGATTAATCATTTATCTTGGAATACACCTCAAATAGGCAGATTTACTAAAGGTTTTGCATGTCATGTCAAAGCTTTAGCCGACATGTGGCCAATTAATCAAAACCAAGCAACAATGGATCTGAATGATGCAAGTTTGCAGATTGATACTATCATAAATAATGGACCATATAGTTTGGTTGCTGAACCAAAAAATGTTTTTATGGATGGTCCTGACTTAAATCACAGTGAATCTATTTTTGTGGAACAGTGGAGTAATGCAATAGGAGGGGCTGCAACAAATACACAAGGAACATTAACGGGTCATCGTTTTGCATCGGCTACCTTAACTCGTTATGATAAATCAACGGTTCTAAATGGCGCCACATCATCTTCATTAATTACAGATCTTGATCAAGGAGGGATTACTTGGGGTAGAGTTTATCCAAATGATTATTTATTAAGTCTTTATGACAAAGTTAATGATAAACGATTCACGCAATATTATAGACAATCATTTACATTCAACAATATTCCTGTCGGTAGTCCTTTGATAAGAAAATTAATTATTCAATCATGGGATATTAAATACCTTTTTGTGAATGGACAACCCAATCAAAATTTAGGATTACCGGCATCCATTATTCAGCAATTACAAACATGGGGCCCAACAGGTTCGTTAAATAAAACATTAAATTTTAGTTTTGTTAATGGAGATGTTGTTCCGAAATTTATGGCTACTAATTTTGCTCAATATTTACATCCATCTTCTACTAAATATTTTGATAAATGGACAAGAGATGTAACTTTTAACCCTTCTTTTAAAGATATTATAGTATATAGATTGGCAGAAACTTATTTGTTGGGTGCTGAGGTAAATCTTAGACTTGGTAATAATGGTAAAGCTTTACAATATTATAATAAAACTTGGACCAGAGCAGGAAATTCTCCAAAAACAGGTATTATAACTTTGCAAGATATATTAGATGAAGATGCTAGAGAATTTGGTCAAGAAGCTTTTGGTCATCGTTGGTATGTTTTAAAAAGATTTGGTTTAAATACAATGAGAACACAAATTCAATCCTATTCTGGATGTCAATTTAATACTAATGTTAATAATTATCAATTCAATACGGATATGGATTTTTATAGTTATTTGAATAGAATAAATTACAATAATATTACTGGTAAAACAGATATTACAACTAATGTTTCAACTGCTACTAATTATTCAACTGTTAGAAATAACTTTAGTGATAATAATATTAGGTGGCCCATTCCTCAATCGCAAATTTTTGCAATGGGAGGTAATTATCCGCAAAATCCAGGTTATAATTAATATACATTAATCATGAAAAAACTATTTGTTTTAATAGTCTTATTTTCTCAATTTATCAATTCGCAATCGCAAGCTAATTCAAAAAATCCAATAAATGGTTTATCAGGAATTTACTATAAACCTTTATTAGTTGAATCTAAACCATGGGAAAAAGGTAAAGATTTGTCTTGGACAAAATTTGAAACCTGCATTGTTCAAAATCTTGATGGATTTGTTATCAACAAAAGTAAAACGCAGTCGGTTTATGGAAGTGATATCTCCACAAAATTTAAAGCAACTGGTTTCTTTCGTGTTGAAAAACAAGGAAAAAGATGGTGGATTATTGATCCTTTTGGTTATCGAAATATTCAAGTTGCGGTTAATTCTTTGCGACCAGGAAAATCTGAAAAAAATAACAAGGAGTTCAAAAAACAATTTGGTGAACTAAAAAAATGGTTAAAATCAACTATTGATTCTTTAAATAAAATTGGGATTTATGGTGCTGGTTCTTGGAGCGAAGACGAACTAATCAGAGAAATTAATAAAGATTCCAAAACCCCATTTACTTATGCTCCAAATCTAAATTTCATGAGTTCTTACGGAAAAAAACACGGTGGAACTTATCAATTAGCTGGAAATACAGGATATCCAAATCAAACTATTTTTGTTTTTGATCCAGAATTTGAACAATTTTGTGACGAAAGAGCTAAAGAATTAATTCAAAATATAAACGACCCAAATCTTTTTGGCTACTTCTCTGATAACGAATTGCCTCTTGGAATAGATAATTTAGAAGGTTATTTAAAACTCGAAAATAAATCCGATGCTGGATATCTTGCAGCTACCAAATGGCTCGAAAGCAAAGGTGTTTCATCTGAAAAAATAACAGACAAAATTAGAGAAGAGTTCGCAGGATTTGTCGCTGATAAATATTACGCAATTGTTTCAAAAGCCATAAAAAAATACGATCCAAATCATTTGTATTTAGGCAGTAGATTGCATGGAAGTGCCAAAAAAACCGAATCAATTATTGCTGCTTCTGGCAAATATTGTGATATTTTATCCATAAACTATTATGGTGATTGGTCTCCTAATCCAACATTGATTGATGTTTGGGATAGATCGGCTAAAAAACCATTTATCGTTACTGAGTTCTACACTAAAGCGATGGATGCGGGATTGGCAAATACTACTGGTGCAGGTTTTACAGTACACACCCAAACAGATAAAGGCTACGCGTACCAACATTTTTGTTTGAATTTATTAAACAGTAAATCTTGTGTAGGTTGGCATTATTTTAAATACCAAGATAACGACCCAACAGCTAAAAACGTAGATCCTTCCAATACCGATTCAAATAAAGGTTTGGTCAATAATTCATTTCAATATTACAAGGAATTTGTAAAGTTGATGAAAGAATTCAACGACAATAAATACCAATTGATTCAATATTTAGAAACTGAATCTCCAAATGTTAAAGCGAAAGAACCAATGGACATCATTTTCGCAATTGGTCAATCAAATATGTCGGGTAGAGGGGAAATTCCTGCGGAAGATTCGGTCAAAATGACCGATGTTTTTCTGTTGAATAAGGACGGCAATTTTGAACCTGCTGCCCAACCTTTAAACAAATATTCAGATATTGAAATGGCAATTAAAGAATTGAAATTACAAGGTGTTAGTCCTTCTTATTCCTGTATGCTTAATTTACAAAAAAACTTGAAAAAACCGCTTGGTTTGGTAATGAATGCACAAGGTGGTTCCTCGATTAAACTTTGGTTCAAACCCGGAAAATTGAATTATGATGCATCATTAGCAAGAGCAAAAGAAGCCCAAAAACACGGAAAATTAGTAGCTATAATCTGGAATCAAGGCTCAACGGACAACAAAGATGCTCAAGCCGATAATTTTGTTACCTATAAAGCTAATCTTCAAGAAATGGTAGCACATTTCAGACAAGATTTAAATGAACCCAATCTTCCATTTATCTGTGGAGAACTTTCAGAACGTCCTGATTTCATAGACTTCAACAACAACGTGGTTCGGAAGATTAAAGAATTTATTCCAAACAGTGATTTTGTTACTGCCGAAGGAACAAAATTATTAGAAGATAATATTCATTATGACGCGGCTAGTGCCAAATTACTTGGAGAACGCTATGCTCAAAAAGTATTAGAACTAACCAAAAAATAAAATAATCAATTGAAATTAGTTCTCAAAATAGCATTGTTTTTTATTTGCAATTTGTCTTTTGCAAAAGTCAGTTTGCCGCTATTATTTTGCGACAATATGGTGCTTCAACAAAATTCAGAAGTCAACTTTTGGGGAAAAGCAAATCCAATAGAAAATGTAACGATTTTAGTTTCTTGGCAAAAAAAAAAATACGACGTCATTGCCGATAATGAGGGAAATTGGCAGATAAAAATTAAAACTTTTGCCGCCAATTTTGAAAAACAAACTATTGCAATTGAAGGGGAAAACAAAATAGTATTAAACAATGTTTTGATCGGTGAAGTTTGGTTTTCTAGTGGTCAATCCAACATGGAACTCCCAATGAGAAGAGTTACCGATGCCGAGAAAGAAATCAAGGATGCAACATTTCCTTTCATCAGATTGTTTAATGTAAAGAAAAAAAAAGCTGATCAACCAGAAACTGATATTCCATCTGGCTCACTTTGGTTGGAATGTGCTCTAGAAAGTGTCAAAGAATTTTCTGCAATGAGCTATTATTTTGCCAGAAAAATGCAGCGGGAATTAAATGTTCCTATTGGGATTATCTCGGCAAATTGGGGTGGAACCGGCGCGGAATGTTGGACACCAGCTGAAAAAATGAAAGACAATACGGTTCTGAAAAACATCTATTCTCGTTGGGATAAATGGAGTTTAGATTATAAAAATGACAGTATTTCATTTACAGAAGCTAAAAAAATCAATCCAAAATTAGAAGAACCAAAATCGGTTTACATGATGAGCCGTCCGCATCGGCGACCTTCTGTTTTGTTTAATGCGATGGTAAATCCATTAATTCCTTATACTATCAAAGGTGTAATTTGGTACCAAGGAACCTCCAATCGCGATTGGGCAAATGAATACCTTGAACAAATGAAAGCCTTGATTTATGGTTGGAGAGCCCATTGGAAATTGGGAGATTTTCCTTTTTATTTCCTGCAACTAACCGCCTATAAATACAGCGACAGCAATTTGGCAGCTATAATTCGAGAAAATCAATTAAAAACATTAGAAGTGCCAAATACTGCCATGTGTCCAACAATGGACATAGGCGATATAAACGAGCTCCATGTTCCTTATAAATTGCCTTATGGAGAAAGATTGGCAAATATTGCTCTGGCAAATACGTATCAAAAACAAATTCCGTATTGTGGCCCTTTATTTCAAGAAGCCAAAATAATCGGAAACAAAATTGAAGTCAGTTTCAAATACAACAACGGTTTATTTTTCAAGGGAGAAAAACTAAATGATATTTTTATTGCTGGAAAAGATAAAAAATTTGTCAAAGCAACGGCTTTAATCGAAAACAATAAATTAATCGTTTTTTCCTCTGAAATTCCCGAACCTGTTGCTGCTAGATATGCTTGGAACAATACGGGAGTTGCTAATTTATTTAACAACGATAATTTGCCCGCATCTCCTTTCAGAACCGATTCTTGGGAGAATATTATCATCGAATAAATCAATCAAAATCTATGAAAAAAATTGGTTTATCTTTATTGTTCTTGATACAAATGCTCTTCATTTCAGTTGAAATGAAAGCCCAATCTTCTAATATCAATTATACAATTAATGAAAATTGGCGGTTTTTTAAAGGCGATACCATTTCAAATAAAAACGAGAAGGAAAGTAAGAAGCATTACGAATTAATTTCATTGCCTCACACTTGGAACAACGAAGATGCTGTAGATCAAACGCCAGGTTTTTATCGAGGAATTGGTTGGTATTGCAGAAACATTTTTATTGGCGACGAAGGTAAAAACAAACAAGTTTACATTCACTTTGAAGGTGCCAATCAAGAAGTTGAATTATATATCAACGGGAAAAAAGTTGGAAATCACCTAGGCGGTTACACGGCTTTTAATTTTGACATCACTCCATTTGTTTCAATTGGAAAACAAAACGCATTTGCAATAAAAGTTACCAACGAATACAATAAAGACATTCCTCCATTATCGGCAGATTTTACTTTTTTTGGAGGTATTTACCGCAATGTCTCTCTCCAGTTTTTGAATCCAATTCATTTCAATAAAAAAGATTTTGCTTCTTCGGGAGTTTATGTGGATACCCAAAATATCTCCGAAAAAAACGCCACAATTATCGTTAAATCTTTTGTTCTAAATGATTTTTCTAAAAAGAAATCAGTAACCATTCAAACCAAAATAATTACTCCTTCAGGAATGGTCGTCGCTAATAGTAAAGAGAAAATTAGCTTTAACCCAAATGAAACAAAAACAATAATTTCAAAACCCATTACTGTTCTAAATCCAGCATTATGGTCGATTGAAAATCCAAATCGATATATCGTAAATCTGAGTTTGATCGATAATGATTCCAAACAAGTTCAAGATGTAATTGAATCAACTTTCGGAATTAGATGGTTTAATTTCACACCGAATGAAGGGTTTTTTTTGAATGGCAAACCAGTAAAATTAATTGGGACCAACCGACATGAATGTTATGAAGGAATGGGCAATGCGCTTCGAGATGAAATGCAACTTCGAGACATCAGACTTATCAAAGATATGGGTGGTAATTTCTTGAGATTGGCACATTATCCGCAAAATCAAGAAATAGTAAATCTCTGCGACCAACTCGGAATTGTTACAATTGTAGAAGTTCCAATTGTGAATGCAATTACAGAGAGTGATGCTTTTTTGAATAATTCGTTGCAAATGGTAAACGAAATGATAAAGCAAAATTACAACCATCCATCGATTGTTGCATGGTCGTATATGAACGAAATAATGCTCCGATTACCTTATAAAAACGATCCTGAAAAACACAAAAATTATTGCATAGAAGTTCACAAACAAGCAATAGCTATTGAAAATTTAATACGTCAATTAGACCCTAATCGTTTTACTATAATCCCTTGTCATGGATCCCTTAATGCTTATAAAGAACCCAATATAATTGATGTTCCGAAACTAATTGGTTGGAATTTATATCAAGGTTGGTACAGTTCCAATTTTAATGGTTTTGATGATTTTCTAGATAATTTTCACAAAGAATTTCCCAATAAGCCCATAGTTATTACAGAATATGGCGCAGATGTTGATGTTCGATTACATTCTTTTTTGCCCGAACGTTTTGATTACACTTCCGAATATGCCAATTTGTATCACGAACATTATTTAAAATCGATTCTTGACCGCAAATTTATTTCGGGAGCAATGATTTGGAATCTCAACGATTTTTATTCAGAATATAGAGAAAATGCAGTGCCACATGTTAATAATAAAGGAATTACTGGGCTCGATAGAGAAATAAAAAACACCTATTTACTGTACCAAGCCAACCTATTAAAAACACCTTTTATTGGAATTGGTGACAAAAGTTGGATATCAAGAGCAGGAGTAGAAACTGTCCCAAATAGTTGTTTGCAACCCATTGTAATTTATAGTAATCAACCTGAAATTGAACTTTTTCATAACGGAACAAGCCTGGGCAAATATTCAGTTGAGAATGGAGTCACTAGAGCAAAAGTTTCATTTGTTAATGGAGAAAACACTATCGAAGCGATTGCCTCTAACGATAATAAACTAAAAGATTTTTTGAAAATTAAATTTGATTTAATTCCATCAAAAATCAACAAAACTAATTATTCAGATTTGAATGTAATGCTTGGTTCTAATCGCTATTTTGAGGACAGAATATCACAAACTTGTTGGATTCCTGAACAAGCATACACAACGGGAAGTTGGGGTTACATTGGAGGTGAAGCATTTAAACCAAAGACAAAAAACGGAATAATACCCTCGTCGGACTTAGATATATACAACACAAATCAAGACCCAATTTTTCAAACACAACGACTAGGAATAAATGAATTTAAAGCCGATGTTCCAGACGGAAAATACTTGATTTATTGCTACTGGGCGAATCTTTCCCCAAAGATTGCAAAAGAAAACTTAGTTTACGCCCTTGGAAATACAGGAAATTATACTGAAACAAAAAAATGTGCTTTTGACATTTTTATAAACAATGAAATCATTTTAAAAGACTTTGACATTTGTAATCAAATAGGTGTTCAACAAGCCGTTATTAAAAAAATGGAAGCCACCGCAACTGACGGAAATGGTATCGACATAAAACTTCAACCTATCAACGGAAGTGTTCCCTTTTTGAATGCTGTTCGTATTGTAAAACTATTTTAATTTAACTAAACCAAACCAAACTATGCAAGAAAATAAACCAGTAATCAATCAAAAATTAGCACTTTTTTGTGCCTGTTTTGTGGGCTTTGCCTTTTCAGCAAATTATACCAATCATGCTCCATTAAAAGAATGGCTGATGAAGAGCTTCGATACTCCAGATGTGCCATTTTCAAAAGCAATGTTCGGCTTTTTAACCACGGCAATTTTTTTAACTCACGCTTTTATGCAAATTCCAGCAGGAAATTTTGCGGATAAATATGGTCCAAAAAAAATACTGATTATAGGTCTTTCCATTGTTTTTATTGGAAATCTTGGTATTTCATTTTCTGAAAGCTACAACCAATTGTTGTTTTGGAAGTTTCTTGTTGGTTTTGGTACAGGCTCAAGTTTTGTGTCAGGTGCGCGCTACATTTATCAATCCACTTCTAGCGATAAATTGTTTCTTTATCAAGGCTATTACGGTGCTAGCGTGTTGCTTGGTTCTGGGTTTGTAATCTTTGCAGTACCTCAAATTGCCAATTATTTTGAGGGTTGGCCTAACGCATTTCTATCAACGGCAAGTGTGGCTTTAGTGGCTTTATTAATAGTAATCTTCATTGCCCCAAAACCATTGGCAAAAGAGCATCCGCACAGTTCTTTATTAAAAATGTTAGCAAACAACCAACTTTATCTTTTAGGAATTGTCCAAATGGCTTCATTCGGGCTGGTTATCGTTATCGGTTCTTGGATTACAGAAATGCTGAAAGAAAATTTTGAGTTTTCTAACAAATTAATCATTCCATTTATTGCTTCTTTAATTTTATTATTGGGCATTTTTACTCGACCACTTGGAGGCAAATTAGTACAACAAATTGGCGTTAGAAAATTACTTTTAATTAGTTTATCTCTAAATGCAATTGCATGTTTTATTCTTGCTTTTTGTTCTAAAAGTTTACCTCTCGATATCATTGCTATACTATTACTTGGTGTGGGTTGCGGATTGCCATATGCAGGCTTGTTCAATCGGGCAGCAACTATGTTTCCAGGCAGGGCTGGCGCAGCAATGGGCTTGGTAAACATGTTAGGAATCGCGTTCGTACTAATTGCTGCACCACTTGTTGGTAAAATTGCAGACTGGAGCGGCACGTTTTCAACTGCTTTCATTTCCTTGGGAATATTCGCTACTATAGCCTGCCTTATATCTTTAAAAATCAGCAATAATCATACTTTATAACGACAAATATTTTTTAAAATGAATTTAATAGACCTCTTTGATTTATCATTTAAAGATAGAAAAGACAAAAAAGCCATTACGTTTAACGGACAATCTTTCACCTTCGGAGAAATTGATCAACGTAGCAACCAAATGGCACATTTTTTAATTGAAAAGAGACTTGTCAGTGGTGATAGAATTTGTGTTTATTTAGAAAATTGTGTCGAAATGATTGACCTCTATATCGCGTGTGCAAAACTAGGAGTCATTTTTGTACCCATAAATATTTTATACAAAGAACGAGAAGTTACTCACATTTTATCTGACGCTGAACCAAAATTACTTTTTGCCGATGTGCCTGTTCCTGGTGGATTTGAAGCCATTCAATTAGAGGATTTGATTGTTGAGGTATGTAATCAAAGTGTTCAGTCTATCAGTGTCCGAACTACTGGCGATAGCCCAGCAGCTATTGTTTATACTAGTGGCACCACTGGAATGTCAAAAGGAGCTATTCTAACGCACAATAATTTTATTTCAAACGGGCAAAATTTAGTGACTTGCTGGAAAATTACCGAAAACGATAAATTCTTGTTAGCGCTGCCGCTTTTTCACGTTCATTCTTTAGCCAACGGAATTCACTCATGGCTAATCAGTGGGTGCGAAATGAAACTACTAGTTCGTTTTGAACATCAAAAAGCTGCTGATGAATTTTTAGATTTCAAACCAACTTTGTTTTATGGGGTTCCCACAATTTACATCAGATTATTAGACCAACCCAACGAAATTGCACAACAAATCGGAAAAAACGCACGTTTGTTTGTTTGCGGTTCTGCGCCTTTACCAGCGCAAGTAATGGAAGATTTTGAAAGTAAATATGGGCACGTTATTCTGGAACGTTACGGAATGACCGAAACACTAATGAACATCAGCAATCCTTATACGGGTGAACGAAGAGCAGGAACAGTTGGTTTTCCGTTGCCAGGAATTTCAGCAAAAATTCTTTTGCCAAACGGACAACTTGCTGCTATTGACGAAGAAGGCGAAGTATGCGTAAAAGGACCAAATGTTTTCTACGGCTATTGGAAACGTGAGCAAGCTACAGCAGAGGCCTTTATTGACGGTTATTTCAAAACTGGAGATATGGGAATTCTTTCAGAAGATGGGTATTTTACTTTAAAAGGGCGTAAAAGCGATTTAATTATTAGTGGAGGATTTAATATTTATCCGAGAGAAATAGAAGAATTTCTTCTGGAGCAAAACGGCGTGTTAGAGGCTGCGGTTGTTGGGATACCTCACGAAACAAGAGGAGAAATGCCAATTGCTTATATCGTTCCAAATGAAAGTTATAACGAACAGGAAATAGAAGATTTATGTAAAAAAACATTTGCTTCTTTTAAAATACCAAGAAGTTTTATCACGGTAGATAATCTCCCTAGAACGGCTTTAGGAAAAGTTCAAAAACATTTATTACCAAAACCATAAATTTACGAGTAACTATTAATTTAAATTTCTAATAAAATGATTCTACAATATGGCCAAGATGGGTTTCAAGAAAATTGGCTAGAATTTATCAAATATGATCCTGTGCATCCTACAATTTCTTCTCAAAAAAGAATAACAGGTAATAGAACTATTTTTGTTTATACGGACGATTTAGGTGTTCCTCAATTTATGATTTGCGCCAGAATAGGTAATAAACTTCCTCATAATATGATGGAAGTCCTCAACGATGATGGCTACATTAGCAAATTTGACGTGACTTATGCCGTTTTTTATTCCGTTTTCAGATTGCCAAATGCCAAGCTTCGTGGCGCAGGAACACTTGCAATAAAAGCATTGATTCAGCATTGTGCCTCTAAAGGAATACATAATTTTTTTACCCTAAGTCCTATTCCGTCACTCAAAGCACATTTAAAAACCAAGCCAGACGAATCAACAATTCGCAAATATTTAGAAGCCTTTGATGGTCCCGTCTCAAAATTTCATTTAAGCAATGGAGCCAAAATTCACAGCATAAATTTTGATGCAGACTACAGCGAAATTCGCCTCAATGAAAGCTGGGGAATAATGGTCAACTATGATTATAATAATTCTGATGAATAGTTCAACTTTTTAAGAAATCACATTTAATACGATTAATTATGAAATCAAATCTTACTCTGAAACAAATTGCTAAAGATTTGAATGTCTCAATCGCAACCGTTTCAAAATCACTAAACGACAGTCCCGAAATTAGTGCGCCAACTAAAAGAAAAGTTAATGACTATTGTAAATTAATCAATTATAAACCCAATTTTTTCGGCTTAAATTTAAGAACTAAAAAAACTAAAATAATTGCCTTAGTTATTCCCGATGTAACCAACTCTTTTTTTGTCAAAGTTTTTAGTGGAATAGAGAAAGTGGCAGAGGAAAGAGGATATAATATTATAACTTGCATTTCTAAAGAGTCTTTAGAAAAAGAAATACAAATACTTAAAATGCTGAGCAACGGTTCAATTGATGGTTTTATTTTATCTATTTCTGAAGAGGCCCAAAAACTAAATAGCTATAATCATTTCAATAAAGTAATTAAAGATGGAATACCAA
>CAISUR010000430.1 GCA_903888655.1 uncultured Bacteroidota bacterium
CATCCTTTTTGCGTTTTGTTTTTGTCTTATCTATTGCAGAGCCGTCTATTTCTGCTTGCAATTCCTCAATTTCGTTTAGACTATGCTCGAAAATATGCCCAAGGATATTCACATCTACCTCTGTGTCAAAATTATAATTACTTAAAGTGACACAGTTTGAATGTAGTATTACATCATCAATTGTAATATTGTCAAGCACCTCGTCTACTGCAAATAAACCTCCGTTGTAGGCAAATATCTCATAACTCTTAGACGTATATCCTTTATTCAGATAAACAAAGTACTTTTTTATTCTTTCATATAATGGTCTGTACTCATCGAGGTCTTTTAATTTTTGCCAATCATCCAATACAGTTCTAATCAGGTTTGGCGGTAGCAGTAGCCTATCCTCAGCAAAGAAGATAAATAAAAACCTATCCAATAATTTCTGTGTTTTTTTGAATAATAAGAGCTTATCGAACTGTGGATTTTGTGAAACAATGTTATTAAATAATTGCCTTTTAAAAAGTGAATAATCGGCATAAAGTTGTTTGGTTACATTTTCTTCTACAGCAACAGATACTTGCTTAACTGATAATGGAAGGTTTGAGAGAAGGTTGTCTTTTTGTAAACAAAGGAACAAGAGACTAAAGCGCTCAAGTGATAATGTAAACAGGTGGAATTCTTCAAAATCAACTGTATTAGCAATATAAAAACGTAGCTTTTCAAAATTGGAAATAATAACATAAGTGCAATCCCTATGATTATTTTTATAACCAAAAGCTTGTTGCTCTACCTTGGCAAGGTCGGTGGTGTCTGTACCTTTCAATTCTATTACTGCCATCACTTGTTGTCCGTTTAATATGGCACCATCTGCTTTTTTACTATCTTTTTCGTTTTTTAATTCTGTGGTAATATTAAACTTCGGATCAGGGTTCAATGTATAGCCAAGTACATCTACAAATAACTCCCTCAAAAAACCTTCTTGGTATTGTTCCTCTTTTGAATTACGTATATTTTGTTGCTTTTCAACATTCTTGAAGTAGCTATTAAATTTTTTCCAAGCAACTATTAAGCTATCGTTATTAATATCATTAAGATATTTTTTTAGTACTGATTGTTGAAATAAATGCATTTTAATTTATCCTTAAATGATGTGAAAATAATAATTTACGAAATCACCACCCTATAAACCCCTGAATTATTTCTTGTTATGTTTCTAATTGCCAAACCATCGCTTGCTTCAAATGCTCCATTCTTATGTGAGATTGTTGGTCTTATCTTTTCTACAAAATCAAATGTCTTCCAATTTTTAGGCACAGCCGGAAACATTAATGTAAACTGTAAGCTATCACCAAATTTTTTTAGATAATGCCTTTCAGGTGCAACTGGTATATTATAAGCCTGTAATAATTTTAGTTCTTCGCAAGAGGCAGTATCTATTAAATAACTAGCCTCATTAATATTTACCCACCAGCCACTAATGTATTTTGTTGACGTATGATAGGTGCAATGCAAATAAGTAAACCCTTCTTCCTCTGCCGAAAGAAGTAGGTCGTTAGATACTTCTATGCTAACATATTTCTCTGTATCAAATTGTATGAGTGTCTGTAGTTCCATCTTTTTTATTTTAGTAATGTAGCTACTATGAATTATTGCTGCTTATTATGTTGGTTCAATAGAAAAAGCTAGAAAGTCTTAAAAAAATAATCGACTATTTTAAGACAATGGAAGGTAATAGTTATTTATTCCATTATTACTGAAGATTTTAAGTAAAATTTCAATCTCATCGTTGGTCAACAAACCTTCGATGACATCCTTATTCTTTGAATATTCTTTTA
>CAISUR010000431.1 GCA_903888655.1 uncultured Bacteroidota bacterium
AGATATCATGTTAGTGCGCAAAAGAAAATCAAGAATTTATTTTAACAATAAGTTTTTTGATTATCCTATTTCATTATCGATTAATACTATTCGAAATATAGGTTTATGGTCTACTTTTTTAATCGGAATTAGTTACATCAAGTCAGTTTTATTTCCAATAAAAAACGAAAAGACATTAGAAGATTTTTTTATCAATCGTTTTGGAAATAGATTATACCTTACTTTTTTTAAAGATTATACCGAAAAGGTGTGGGGTGTTTCGTGTAACGAAATTAGTGCTGATTGGGGCGCTCAACGTATCAAAGGATTATCGATAACCAAAACAATTGCTCATTTTTTGAAGAAGTTATTTCTGAAAAATCAAACCGATATCAATCAAAAAGACACCGAAACTTCTTTAATAGAATATTTTTTATATCCAAAATATGGACCCGGTCAAATGTGGGAAACGGTAGCTTCAAAAATCGAAACATCAGGAGGACAATTAATCCAAAAAGCTAAAGTTGTTGCAGTAAAAATGACCGATAAAAATGTTAGTAGTATAGTAATTGAGCATTTGACAACTAATGAGAGAGAAGAAATTACAGTAGATTATTGCATCTCTACAATGCCTGTTCCCGAATTGATACGTTCTTTTAATTGTGCAATTCCTGAAAACGTAAAAAAAGTAGCCGAAGGTCTTTGTTTTAGAGATTTTATTACTGTTGGTTTATTACTTAAAAAATTAAATCATAAAGTAGAAGACAATTGGATTTATATTCAGGAACGTTCTGTAAAAGTAGGACGATTGCAGATTTTTAATAATTGGAGTCCTTATTTAGTCAAAGATGAAAAAACATTTTGGGTTGGTTTAGAGTATTTTTGTAATACAGGTGATGATTTATGGAATAAAACTGAAGCGCAAATGAAAGCAATTGCAATTTCAGAAATGATTCAATTAGGATTTATTAACGAGTCAGATTGTATCGACGGAGTGGTGATTAAAATGCCTAAAACCTATCCTGCTTATTTTGGTACTTATGATCAATTCAGTGAAATAAGTGATTTTACCAATACCTTTACCAATTTATTTTTAATTGGAAGAAACGGAATGCACAAATACAACAATCAAGATCATTCCATGTTGACTGCTATTGAAGCCGTTCAAAACATTAAAAATGGCGTTCATGATAAAGAAATGATTTGGAAAATTAATACCGAACAAGAATACCACGAAGAGAAGTAATAGAAATACATCATATGGGAAATAATATAAATGTTACAAAAATGAATCTTCCTATTGTAGAAGATCCTAGAGGAAATTTAGCTTTTATTCAGGAGGATATTATTCCTTTTGAAATTAAAAGAGTTTATTATTTGTATGATGTTCCTAGTACAGCCTTTAGAGGTGGTCATTCACATATTGCTCAAAGTGAATTCTTAATTCCTTTGAGTGGTAGTTTTGAAGTAATAACCGATGATGGAATTACCAAAAGCACTCATGTGATGAACAAACCCAATATCGGACTTTTTATTCCT
>CAISUR010000432.1 GCA_903888655.1 uncultured Bacteroidota bacterium
AACTACAGAAATGAATTAAAATTTGCTGTCCAAGGGCAAAATTTTTATATTAACCAACATCGTAATGAAAATAAAAAAAGAAAAGATAGCTTAATAGAAATACTAAATAAACTACCTATTTCGTTCGAAAAATTAAAGTATGGAGAACGTCATACAATAATTAAATTTCGAAATACATTTAATAAAAAATACAACTTACACGAAAATTTCGAAACTTCAAATTATAATAAAAATATTTCGAATACAATTTTTAACAGATTAATGGAAATAGATTTTCTAAAATTGGAACGAGACTTTCAAGTCTTTTATTTATTGCCAAGAGGGTGTATGTAGAATATAAAAGTAACCAAATTCGTGAGTTTGCAATGTGTAACCGCACTCCTCAAAATCCCTTCAATAACAAAAAAATAGTACTAAATAGATTTTCATTAATATAAACACAAAGAGGAATGAATTAATTTTCATTCCTCTTTGAAATAATATAGACTGTGACAAAAGATTACATCACTCTGCAAATCTTTGCAGTTTTACGACATTCGGTTGCGCATTTTTTGCAATGTGCTGCTGTCATTTTTTCGCATTCAGCAGCACACTTGTCGCATACGTTTGCGCAAACAGCACACATTTCTTTGGCACTTTCACTATTCAAACCCATTAATTGACTTGAGGCAGTACAAGTAGCAACACACTCTTTACAAAGTTGAATACATCGAGCCATTTTTGGATCATTGCTTTTAACGCACATACTTTCACACTTCTTGCAAGAAACAATACAAGCATTACAAGCATCTATGCATGCTTTATACTTTGAATCCGTAAAATTAATGTTGGAAACTTTGTTTACTGTACCACTTGTAACAGCATTTTTTGTTGTCGCAGCCATCGCAATTAATCCAATAGCTAAAAATAATAAGGTAAATTTTTTCATTTGTTGATTATTAAAGTTTGTAAATATTTATACTTACAAAGATGACTTCTTTGATTTTATTATAGTTACATTAAAGAATGAAATAGTTATATATTTCTCATTTTTTTTAAAAATCAATCAACCTTAATAAAACTTTATTCTCATCTTACCCTTGTTATTTTTTTATTAGATTTGTTTTACTATTGATTAAAGGTAAAAAAAACCTTTATCTTATCTTTGGCAAATAAAATAGAAACACATGAACACAAATTTGGAAACAAAAGGCACTATAAATACCAAGGTTGTTGCTAATTTTTTATCGCTAAAATTGTATTTGTTTTTTGTCCCACTGTTTTTGTTATTTATCATTGTTTGCTTTCTTTATCGTCAAAATGCTTTATCGGTAAGTCAATATATTGCCGTTCAAAAAAATTCCTTTTATCAAATCAATGCAGCGTATTCTCAGTTTTCAACTGCAATTTATAACCTTACTCAAATTGGAGATGCGTTGATTTTCTTATCATTACTATCCATTTTACTAATGCACGCTCCTAAATTATGGGAGGCTTTACTTTCGGCTTCATTAGTTTCGGCTGTGTTTTCTAATGCATTAAAAGCCGTGTTTTCAGTGCCAAGACCTGCAGCATCGTTTGATAATACTACGTTCACCATCATCGGACCAACATTAACAGGACATAACAGTTTGCCTTCGGGACATGCTATTACTTTTTTTACCGTGCTCACCGTGTTATTGTTTGCCTTTATGCCTAAAAAGACTTTTTCTAAAATAGCATGGACTATTTTTATAATTTGTATCGGATTGCTTTTGGTATTTACTCGTGTAGGTTTGGGCGCACATTTTCCGCTAGATGTTATTGCTGGAAGTTGTATCGGAGCAATATCAGGTCTTGCTGGTATTGTTATCACCCGAAAATATAAAATCTGGTCCTGGATTGCCAATAAAAAATTCTATCCTATTTTTATTCTATTGTTTTTGGTTTGTGGTAGCGTCATAATCAATAAAATAATCCACGAAAACTTGATTATATTTTATCTAACTTTAATCAGTTTAATTGTTTCACTCTATCAACTCACGTATGCGTATATTAAACGGTAATATAAAAATAACTCATTTTGTGGTCTTAATGAGTAGCCTTAATTTTTTATTCTTTCACCTTCCCTTTTTCACCTTTGTCTATAACAACCTTGACCACAAAAGTTTTAATGGCATCACTATTATTGTGAGTTTAATCATTTTAATGTTGGTCTTAAATGCGCTTGTATTTTACCTAATTTTCTCTCTTTCTCGTTATCTCGGAAAGTTTTTATTAGTATTATTTTTTATTGTCAACGCTATAGCCGTCTATTTTGTCAATACCTACAGTGTGATTATTGACGAGAGTATGATTGGCAATGTTTTAAACACAAAATATTCCGAGTCGAGTAGTTATTTTTCTTTAAAATTAGTACTCTATGTGGTTTTGTTTGGCATTCTCCCGAGTATATATATCATTAAAGTTAAAATAACCACCGTGCCTTGGAAGCAATTTTTAAAGACCATTGCACTGACGCTATTATTAATACTGATGTTAGTTTTCGCTAATGCCAGCAATTTGTTGTGGATTGATAAAAACTCCAAAACATTGGGCGGACTAGCTATGCCTTGGTCGTATTCGGTAAATCTTTCGCTTTTTTACACCCACCAATATCAAAAAAACAAAAAAGAAATTTTATTACCCAAGGCCACCATCAAAGACAATCAAAAATCAGTAGTAGTATTGGTTATTGGCGAATCGGCAAGAAAAGAAAATTTTTCGTTGTATGGATATACCAAAAATACGAATCCTTTGCTGTCTAAAATCTCCAATGTATTTCATTTTGATGCTACTTCATGTGCTACCTATACTACCGCAGGTGTAAAAGGTATTTTAGAATACAAAGACACGAGCGACTTATATGAAATCTTACCTAATTATTTATATAGAAACAATGTTGATGTAATTTGGAGAACAACCAATTGGGGTGAACCGCCTGTTCATATCAAAAATTATCAAGATAGAGAACTGTTACAGCCTAATTGTAAAGGTGAAGGATGTAATTATGATGAGATTCTATTGTCAGGTTTAAAAGAACAAATAGCCGCCAGTTCTAAAAATAAAATATTAGTTGTATTGCACACCAGTACCAGTCATGGTCCAACTTATAGCCAGAAATATCCTCATCAATTTGAGACTTTTACACCGGTTTGTAACAGTGTCGAATTGGGAAAATGTTCCCATACAGAACTTATCAATGCGTATGATAATACAATTGTCTACACCGATTATTTACTATCAAAAGTAATTTCAGATTTAAAAGAGTTGAAAGAATTTCACAGTACGATGCTTTTTGTTTCAGACCACGGAGAATCGCTAGGAGAGAAAAATCTGTATATGCATGGATTACCATTGAGTATCGCTCCCAAAGAACAATATGAGATTCCATTTATTGTATGGGTATCAGATGGTTCCAAACAATTAAAGCCAAATAAAGTTGTAACACAACACCATGTTTTTCATAGCGTTTTGAATTTTTTAAACATTCAAAGTCCTATCTATGATGAACAAATGAACATTTTTAAATGACAAACTTTAGTAAAAAAGTTGTGTTTTAATGTGGTTACTGCTTTGTTCTCCAAAAAAAGTAGTTCCTGAAGTAATGGTAGCAGGATAACCATCAGCATCATATTGATTTACGCTAACATAAAGAACATCCGAAGAAGAAATTTGATTCGTATCTAAATACTCCAATCTTGATTCGACCTGAGTTTTGGTTACATTATTAATTGAGATAGATTTAAAAGTATCTAACAATTTAGAATATCCT
The DNA here is from genome assembly GCA_903888655.1 of uncultured Bacteroidota bacterium. Taxonomy (GTDB): domain Bacteria; phylum Bacteroidota; class Bacteroidia; order Flavobacteriales; family Flavobacteriaceae; genus Flavobacterium. Next base: position 3,773 of record CAISUR010000432.1, read on the forward strand.
ATAATATTCTGCATTGGATTTGTTTTAGCATCATATTGATAAGTCATAATGCTTTTAGAAACGATATTAGCAGGTGTACCTCCAAGTGTACGCTCATCCTCTATTAGATTTCCATTTTGAAACGTCATTGTACCACTATAAAGTGTTATAATATTATTATTTGCATCCGTCGTATGCTTTTCATACGAAACACTACCATCCTCATTATGTGTAAAATTAATTTCATAATGATCAGAAGAAACAACTTTTACTAACATTTCGTTAGTGTACGAATAATTCAAAACACTTTGCAATAGCGTAACTTTATCTAAAATTACAATTTGAGTAATGAGATCATTATTGTAAATGTAAATTGCATGCTTATCCGCTGAATCCGTGCTTACAATTTTATTTCCATCATAAATAAATGTGGTAGCTTTTACAGAATTGTCTGAAGCAACTTCAACAAGTTTCGAAAGTAATTTAGGCTGATTAACAGCATCTTCGCTTTTCGTACAAGACGAGAAGGTTAGCAAAAAAATAATTGCAATTAAAAACAATGGATTGGTAGCATTAACCAAACTTTGGCGTAGGTTGTGTAGTAAGTTATTCATTTTTAGTGGGGCTAATTATTGAATGTGTGTAAATGTATATTATTACATTATAACCAAAAAATATATCCGATGTATAGCTAATATATCTGTTATACAGAAGTTTCTACTTACAAAACGCACAAATAAACCCTTTCGTACTTTTATCAATCTATTTAGTACTTTTGCAGTTCTTAAAAAACAACGATCAATTATGAAATTGCTATATTCTTATATCATCAAACACAAAATGCTTTTGTTTTTTGCACTCATTATGGCTGCTATCAACATTTGTTTCAGTTTATCCGATTCGGTAATTACTGGAAAACTCATGCAGGACTGTGGTGTTGGAATGGCTAAATACAAAGGAAAAGAATTTGATTTTATTAAATCAGTAGCTTTTTGGCTCGGACTTTCTCTTGGTGCAGCCATGATTTCTAGAATCACTAAAAATTTTCAAGATTATTTTACGAATGTCGTCATTCAACGCACTGGTGCTCAAATGTACACGGATGGTATTAAAAAATCATTAGACTTACCATTTGAAGAATTTGAAGACCAACGCAGTGGTGAAACCTTAAGCAAATTACAAAAAGTACGTTTAGATTCTGAAAAATTAATCACGCTTTCCATATCATTAATCTTTCAAACCATCATCGGATTTATATTCGTAATCATTTATGTATCCCGAATTGACTCTCGAATTTCTATTATCTTTCTAATCACAGCGCCAATCATTGCGTTAATAAGCTCGTATTTGGGCAAGAAAATAAAAATTGTTTCACGCAAAATAGTCAACCAAACCAATTCGTTAGCTGGTTCCACAACCGAAAGCTTACGAAACATTGAGTTAGTTAAAAGTTTAGGATTGACTTATCAAGAAGAAAAGCGTTTGAATCT
>CAISUR010000433.1 GCA_903888655.1 uncultured Bacteroidota bacterium
AATGCAACAAATGAAAAAATATTTTTCTATATTAATTATAATTTTCTTTACTCTTTCTTGCAAAAAAACTAGTCAAGAAGTTGAAAAAGTTAAACGAAATTCAATAAAGGAGTTTGACACAACAAAAGGATATTTTGTCGAATATCCTGCAACTATTAAAGAAGATTATTTAGAAATTGAGGATAGTCAATTTTACCATTTTACACTTAATAAAGTTCTTACAAAAGATAACACTACATACAGATTAGAGATGTATAAAAGTAATGGTGGAGGTTTTGATATTGAAATACCTATCGAATTAGGAGTTGCAATCGGTAGTATAAATTTAATGAATAATATTGATACTGAATTTGAAAAAGAATTTGGTAAATCTAATGAATCAAAATGCGTTGTAAAATTTTACAATGGAACTGCTCCAACTTTATGGAATTATGAATTTTCAATAAATAAAAAAGGAGAAGTAACGCTGAAAAATATTTTTTTCTATTGCAACATAAATAAAATGATTGAAATAAAAGGCGTTAAAGATACTGTAGCACAATTTGTTAAATTTCCAATAAATGAAAACATAAATAAAATTAACAAAGAAAAGATTTATTCAATCAATATGTTTGAAAATTGGAAAAATATAGAAAAAGTAGAAAAATGGAGAATAGAATAACTTCTGCCAACAGCGGTTTCAAGAAATGGCGAGGCACGGGATTTATCAGAAATTGGAAAGGTTTTTAATTAAAAGTTTTAGTATATTTGTGAAGGCTTGGTCTTGGTTCATCGCCACTTCTTGAAGCCGCGAAACGTTGGCGGTAATTATAAAAGAACGATGGAAATATTAAAATTAAACTATGAAAATAACAAAAGTAATTAGTATCTTTTTCTTGATGTTTTTTGTCTCAACTTTTTCTTATGGACAATCTTCGGAAAGAAATTTTTCGACCATTTTACAAACATATTATCTATATAAAGACAAAGATTTAGTTGACAAAACAATCGATTTTGTAAATCATTCAACAATGAGTTATGAAAGATTAGAACCAATACTGACAGGTTTTTTTGGAGCACTTTTTTTATATGATAAAAATGTAAAAAAATCTTTCTTAAAGAATATCGATAAAATCGAAAAGCCAGATATTAAGGAATTACTTAAGACTCTTAGTTCATCGGATATTGACACAATTTACTCAAAAACAAAAATTACAACAGAATATAATGATATGAATTGGGCATCTTATTTTGCGACTGGAAACGTAAAATATATTGACAACATAATTTCAAATGTAGCTTATGAAAATGAAAGAACAGACATTAATTTATTTTTAGCTGGAGCTTCAGCAAAATGGTCATTATGTTCAAATGCAAATCAAGACAAACTCGTAAAAAAACATCTTGACTCACTAAAAGACAAAAATGAAAATATTAAAGAAATTTTAAATGAAGAACCTCAATATTTTAAAGATAAAATGGTAGAAATACTTAAAGAACAAAAATCAAAAGGGATTTGGAATTGAAAATAACTACCGCCAACAGCCGTTTCTCGCAATTGCGAATTTTGTGGTAAGTTAACGTTCA
>CAISUR010000434.1 GCA_903888655.1 uncultured Bacteroidota bacterium
AAGCCTATAATATTGTCCCAAGGATCTTTTACTGTAGCGACAACAATTTCTCCTCCAACATTTTGGGGAGCTTCGTGAATTTTTGCACCTAAATGTAAAAAATGATCAAACGTTTCCATTATGTTTTCAACACCCCAATAACTTACCACAGCATCCGATTTTGATATCGGAGTTTCCTCAGGTTGAAGGCCTAATTCGAAGCCTGCGATATTGAATCCTACGTAAAAAGGTTCGTCAAAATAAGGTTGAATGTTAAACGCTTTTGTATACCATTCTTTTGCATTTGCGATATCGTTTGTTTTATAGATTGTCGTTCGAAGTCCGAGTATTTTAGTTGACATAAAAAATAGTTTTAATAACACAAATTTAATAAAAATGTATCTCTTAAATCAACAACATTAATCATTCACTAAAATAGTTTTTTGTTTTTCACAAATCCATTACATTTGTGAAACTAAAATAGTTCATTTGTGACGCCTACTAACAAGCTCAAGATATTCAACGATCCAATATATGGTTTTATTACCATTCCGAATTCTTTAATTTACGATTTAATTCAACATCCCTTTTTTCAGCGATTAAGAAGAATTTCTCAAATGGGTTTATCTTATTTAGTATATCCTGGAGCTCATCATACTCGTTTTCATCATGCATTAGGTTGTATGCACATTATGCAGAAAGCAATACAAACTTTGAGATTTAAAGGTGTTATTATTTCTGATGAAGAAGAAAATGCTTTAAACATTGCTATTTTGCTACATGATATTGGTCACGGACCCTTTAGTCATGCTATGGAACACAGCATTGTCGAAGAAGTACATCATGAAGAAATTTCACTTAAGTTCATGCACGCATTAAATATCGAATTTGAGGGAAAATTAGATGTAGCGATTCAAATTTTTAAAGGAGAATATTACCGAAAATTCATGTTGCAATTGATTTCTAGTCAATTAGATATGGATCGTATGGATTATTTAAAACGTGATAGTTTTTACAGTGGAGTCGCTGAAGGAAACATCAACAGTGATCGATTGATTCAGATGATGAACGTGCAGGATGATGTTTTGGTAATTGAAGGAAAAGGTATTTATTCTGTTGAAAAATTTTTGGTAGCTAGACGATTAATGTATTGGCAAGCTTATTTGCATAAAACATCTGTAGTAGCCGAATTGACATTGACTAAAATCTTGAAACGTGCAAAAGAATTGACCCAAAAAGGCGTAAACTTGAATTGTAGTGAATCGCTATCATTTTTCTTGAAGAACAAAATAACCATGATTTCATTTGATGAAAATGTTTTGAAAATTTTTGCTTTATTAGATGATTATGATGTTTTAGGCGCTATCAAATCATGGCAATTTCATTCTGATTTTGTGTTGAGTTCTTTGTGTAACATGATAATCAATAGAGATTTATTGAAAATAATAATGTCGGAAGAGAAGATTGATGCTTTAAAACTAGAAGAATACAAAAGTAAATTACTGACCAGCTATCCGATAACTGAAAAAGAAGTGTCTTATTTTGTGTTTAAAGGAAAACTAAAAAATCAAGCATATAATAAGGAAAGTGAACCCATAAGTATATTAAAAAAAGATGGAACAATAGAAAGTTTGGTTGATTCATCTGATCAATTGCAGGTAAAGGCATTATCGAAGGCAGTTACCAAATATTATATGTGTTTTCCAAAAGTGTTATTAGATACCTAACGTTTAAATTTAATTTTATATTTTTGCGCCGATGTTTCGTGTCAATAAAAAATGTAGATTTGGTTTTTTGAGTACGAATTCGAGTTCCATTTTATAGTAATGGAAAATATTATTTAATTAAATGAAATTTACAGCCGAACAAATAGCGGAAATTTTAGAAGGAGAAGTAGTAGGAAATCCTAATGCTGAAGTCCATAAATTATCAAAGATAGAAGAAGGCACAGAAGGTTCATTGACTTTTTTATCTAATGCTAAATACCAAAATTATATTTATACTACTCAAGCAACAATTACCATTGTCAACAAATCATTTGAAGCCGATCAACCTGTTGCATCCACTTTGATTAAAGTTGAAGATGCCTATCAATCGTTCTCAAAACTTTTAGAATATTACAATCAAGTAAAGTTAATGAAATCGGGAATTGAGCAACCATCTGTTATATCAGAAAATGTTACTTATGGAACCGATTTATATTTAGGAAGTTTTTGTTATATCGGAAAAAATGTTAGTATCGGCAATAATGTTAAGATTTATCCGAATACTTTTATTGGTGACAATGTTGTTTTAGGAAATAATTGTGTTTTATTTGCAGGAGTTCGCGTATATTCTGAAACCGAAATTGGAAATAATTGCGTGATTCATTCGGGTACCATTGTAGGTTCCGATGGATTTGGATTTGCTCCATTGGATGATGGTTCTTACAGTAAGATACCACAAATTGGGAATGTGATTTTAGAGGATGATGTAGAAGTTGGTTCCTGTACTACTATAGATAGGGCTACTATGGGTTCTACCATTATAAGAAAAGGGGTAAAGTTAGACAATCAAATCCAAATTGCCCACAATGTAGAAATTGGAGAGAATACTGTAATTGCAGCTCAAACAGGTGTAGCTGGTTCCACTAAAATTGGAAAAAATTGCATGATTGGTGGACAAGTAGGTATATCAGGACATTTAACAATTGGAGATAATGTTCGCATTCAAGCACAATCAGGAATTGGAAAAAACATAAAAGATGGCGAGATTATTCAAGGTTCACCAGCATTTAATTATGGAGACTTTAGCAAATCGTATGTACATTTCAAAAACCTACCCAAAATAGTTTCTGATTTGGATGCATTGAAAAAGAAAATAGAATAAAAACAAATAAACTATATTAATATTATGGTTAAGCAGAAAACCATCAAAAGTGAAATTTCACTGACAGGTGTAGGACTACATACAGGTAAAGAAGTTACAATGACTTTTAAGCCTGCGCCAATAAACAACGGGTTTACCTTTGTAAGAGTTGATTTAGAAGGAAGTCCTGTTATTGAAGCAGATGCGAATTATGTTGTCAATACACAACGAGGTACTAATTTAGAAAAACTAGGAGTTAAAATTCAAACATCTGAACATGTATTAGCTGCTTTTGTAGGGTTAGATGTTGACAATGTGATCATTGAACTGAACGAATCTGAACCGCCAATAATGGATGGCTCTTCTAAATTTTTCGTTGAAGCCATTGAAAAAGTTGGTGTGGAAGAGCAAGATGCTGAACGAAAATATTATGTAGTTAAAGAAGTAATTTCTTTTGCCGATGAAGCAACAGGAAGCGAAATTATAGTTATGCCTTCATATGAGTATCAAGTGACTGCAATGGTTGATTTTGGCACTAAAGTATTAGGCACTCAAAATGCAACTTTAAAAAATATTTCTGATTTTAAATCTGAAATTGCTGATGCCAGAACTTTTAGTTTTTTACATGAATTAGAAAATTTATTAGACAATGGTTTGATAAAAGGCGGAGACTTAAACAATGCTATTGTTTATGTAGACAAAGAAATTTCTCCATCAACAATGGAAAATCTTAAGAAAGCATTTGGTAAAGAACACATTGCAGTAAAAGAAAATGGAATTCTAGACAATTTGACGTTACATTATCCAAATGAAGCAGCACGTCATAAATTACTTGATGTTATTGGTGATTTAGCATTAGTTGGAATACGAATTAAAGGTAAAGTTATTGCCAACAAGCCAGGGCATTATGTAAACACGCAATTTGCAAAAAAACTTTCCAAAATAATTAAAATAGAGCAAAAGAATCAAATTCCAGTTTACGATTTAAACTTGCCACCATTAATGGATATTCATCAAATTATGAATATTCTTCCGCATCGACCTCCGTTTTTATTAATCGACCGAATAATTGAAATGAGTGATACCCATGTCGTTGGGATGAAAAATGTGACGATGAATGAAAATTTTTTCGTTGGACATTTTCCCGATGCTCCAGTAATGCCAGGAGTTTTAATAGTAGAGGCGATGGCACAAACTGGTGGAATATTAGTGCTAAGCACTGTTCCTGATCCAGAAAATTATTTGACTTACTTTATGAAAATTGATAATGTTAAGTTCAAACACAAAGTGCTTCCAGGCGACACCTTACTATTCAAATGTGATTTGATTTCTCCTATTCGTAGAGGAATTTGTCACATGCAAGCTAATGCTTATGCTAATGGTAAGCTAGTTGCCGAAGCTGAATTAATGGCTCAAATAGCAAAAAAACAATAATTTAAGGTATTGGGGTTTACTAAATAGGTAAGAGAATCAACCTAAAACCTAAATCCAACAACCTAAAACCTATAAGATATGAATCAACCGTTAGCATATGTTCATCCAGGTGCAAAAATCGCAAGAAATGTTGTAATTGATCCTTTTACAACAATTCATAATAATGTAGAAATTGGCGAAGGAACTTGGATAGGTTCCAATGTAACCATTATGGAAGGAGCTCGAATAGGTAAAAATTGTAATATTTTTCCAGGTTCTGTAATTTCTGCTGTTCCCCAAGATTTAAAATTTGGTGGTGAAGATTCACTTGCAATAATTGGCGATAATACTACGGTTAGAGAATGTGTTACAATTAATAGAGGAACTGTAGCATCTGGGCAAACCAAAATTGGCAATAACTGTCTTATCATGGCAACGGCACATATTGCTCACGATTGTCATATTGGTGATAATGCCATTATTGTCAATGGAGTAGCATTGGCGGGTCATGTTATTGTTGGTAATTTTGCGATAATTGGCGGATTGGCAGCAGTGCACCAATTCATTCATATTGGTGATCACGCCATGATTTCCGGCGGATCATTGGTTCGTAAAGATGTTCCTCCTTATACCAAAGCAGCTAAAGAACCTTTGTCTTATGTTGGTATTAACTCGGTAGGATTAAGAAGAAGAGGATTTACATCAGAAAAAATAAGAGAAATACAAGATATTTACAGAATATTATACCAAAAAAATTATAATACTTCTCAAGCGGTTGGAATCATAGAGGCTGAAATGGCTGCTTCTCCTGAGCGCGATGAGATATTAGACTTTATCAGAAATTCTTCACGCGGAATTATGAAAGGATATTCTGGAGGATATTAAAAATTTTAATTTTTATTTAATAGCGATTAACAAAAACAAATAAACCATAAACACATATAAAATGGCATCTACATCAGATATTAGAAACGGATTATGCATTAAATTCAATCACGATATTTACAAAATTATCGAATTCCTTCATGTGAAACCAGGTAAAGGTCCTGCTTTTGTGAGAACTAAATTAAAAAGTTTAACTAATGGAAAAGTCTTAGATAATACTTTTTCTGCAGGACATAAAATTGATGAAGTTCGAGTAGAAACACATGAATATCAATATCTGTATGCTGAAGGTGATTTATTTAACTTTATGCACGTTGAAAGTTATGAGCAAATTCAGTTAAATAAAGCAATTCTTGATGCTCCAGATTTACTTAAAGAAGGAACAACTGTTAAAGTAATTATTAATGCAGAAACCGAAATGCCGCTATCCGTTGATATGCCAGCTTCTGTAGTACTTGAGGTGACTTATGCTGAACCAGGTGTAAAAGGAAACACTGCTACAAATGCTATTAAACCTGCCAAAGTTGAAACAGGTGCTTCGGTAAACGTGCCTTTATTCATTAATGAAGGAGATAAAATCAAAATTGATACCGCTTCAGGATCTTACATGGAGCGTGTTAAAGAGTAATTTTGTTTCAAGTTTAAGGTTTCAAGATATATTTGGCTTGGACATGAAACTTGAAATCAGAAACAAATTTTTTATATGAAGTTTCCAAAAATACATTCTCTTAAAGAAATTGCTGAAATCATCGGTTGTCAATACATTGGTAGCGATGATTTTCCGGTTAATGGGATGAACGAAATTCATGTTGTAACCTCAGGTGATATTGTATTTGTAGATCATCCAAAATATTACGACAAAGCTTTGCAATCGGCTGCAACAGTTGTTTTAATTAACAAAGAAGTTGAATGTCCAGATGGTAAAGCGTTGTTGATTTCCGATGATCCGTTTAGAGATTTTAATAAATTAACCAATCATTTTAGACCATTTACAGCTGCTAATGTTTCTATTTCACAATCAGCGTTAATAGGAGAAGGAACGGTTATCCAACCCAATTGTTTCATAGGACATCATGTTACTATTGGAATCAATTGCATTATTCATTCAAATGTAGCTATTTATGACAATTGTGTTATTGGTGACCATGTAATTATTCAAGCAGGAACTATAATAGGAGCAGACGCTTTTTATTATAAAAAACGTCCCGAAGGATACGATCAATTACTTTCGGGAGGAAGAGTTGTGATTGAAAACAATGTTGGAATTGGTGCGCTATGTACTATAGACAAAGGAGTTACTGGCGATACCACCATAGGGGAAGGAACCAAAATTGATAATCAAGTTCATGTTGGACATGATACTGTTATCGGAAAAAAATGTTTAATTGCAGCTCAAACGGGCATTGCTGGTTGTGTTATTATTGAAGACGAAGTGACGCTTTGGGGACAAGTTGGAACAACTAGTGGAATCACTATTGGAGCCAAAGCTGTTATTCTGGGTCAAACTGGAGTTACCAAATCGGTTGAAGGAGGGAAGTCTTATTTTGGAACTCCAATAGAAGAATCTCGGGAAAAATTAAAGCAATTAGCCAATATTAAGCGAATACCTGAATTATTTAAAAATCTAAAGTAATGACTCCTAAAGAATTAGTTCTTGATTTTTATAGAAATGACTTATTGTTAAATCGATCAGAAGTTAATGAATTGCTGCACCCTGATGTGCTCATAGAGTGGAACAGCACCAAAGGATTTATTCAAATGAATCGGGAAGATGTTTTAAATTTAACCGATGAATTAAATAAAGCCTATGTTCGCTCCAAAATCAGAATTTCTCATGTCATTGAAGAAGGGAATATGGTTTCTGTAAGATATTCCCATTTTGTTAAAACTATTGAAAACCCGAGGGAAGAAATGTTATTAGCAAATTTTTTTGTTATTTGGGAAGTAAAAGACCATAAACTTTTTCGAGGCTACCAAATGAGCCAATTTTAATAAAGTATATATATATAATTTGCAAAAAAGCAGTAAAAAACTAATTACTAATTACAAATTACTAATTACTATTTAATACTTTTGCAACACAAAAAATTAAAAACAATATAATAAATATATCATGAGCGTTTTAGTTAATAAAGATTCAAGAATAATTGTTCAAGGTTTTACAGGTAGCGAGGGAACTTTCCACGCTCAACAAATGATTGAATACGGCACCAATGTTGTTGGAGGAGTAACTCCAGGTAAAGGTGGCTCGACTCATTTAGATCGTCCTGTTTTCAATACAGTAAAAGATGCTGTAGAACAAGCTGGAGCCAATACATCGATTATTTTTGTTCCACCAGCGTTTGCTGCGGATGCTATTATGGAAGCTGCTGATGCAGGTATCAAAGTAATCATCTGTATTACTGAAGGTATTCCTGTTGCCGATATGATTAAAGCGTATCACTATATTAAAGACAGAGATTGTCGTTTGGTTGGACCTAATTGTCCGGGGGTAATTACTCCTGGTGAAGCTAAAGTAGGTATTATGCCTGGTTTCGTGTTCAAAAAAGGGACAGTAGGTATTGTTTCTAAATCAGGTACGTTGACATATGAAGCTGCCGATCAAGTCGTAAAACAAGGATTAGGTATTACTACAGCTATCGGTATTGGTGGAGATCCAATTATTGGAACAACGACTAAAGAAGCAGTAGAGTTGTTAATGAATGATCCAGAGACTGAATGTATCATCATGATTGGTGAGATTGGTGGACAATTAGAAGCGGATGCTGCTACATGGATTAGAGCCGATGGAAACCGCAAACCTGTTATCGGATTTATTGCAGGTGAAACGGCTCCAAAAGGACGTACCATGGGACATGCAGGTGCTATCGTTGGCGGTGCTGATGATACTGCTGAAGCTAAAAAACGTATTATGAGAGAGAATGGTATTCACGTGGTAGATTCTCCTGCAGAGATAGGTAAAAAAGTAAAAGAAGTAATGGGATAATGACCATGGAGTTTTAAATAAGCTTTAAGAGTCTCACTTTGTGGGACTTTTTTTTATGCCCATTTTTACAAGTATACTAAGTTTTGCTGCGCAGTACGTAACGTATTCGTTCTGAAAAATGCTAAAAATAGATAACGCAAATTAGCAAGTTATTTTGTTTACGTCAAAATTGATTTTTGAAATTGCAATTGATATTTTGATTTCGTATACTATTTTTGTCCAATTCGATACACTTATTTTATAATTTTCGTGCCTTTAAGCTACTCAATAATCATTTCTTTTAACTTTTCTCTGTAAGTTTCAAGAATTGTTATTTTAGAAATTAATCCATAAAATTTACCATTTTTGGTAACTGGCAAAAAGGCTTGATTTGAATTTTCAAATTTTTCGATGATTGTTTCCATACCATCATCGTGGTAAATAATTTCTTTCGGATCCGATAAAATTTCTTTGACTTCTGTGAATTTTATTCGATACGGATTAAAAACAATAGGACGAATGATTTCAAAGTCAATAATACCTAATAATTTCTGACGATCGTCTAAAACAGGAATAATGACTTGGCTAGAAGTAGATAGATAATCAATCAATTGTTCTAAAGTTTTTTCTAATGTTATCGACTTTACATCGGTTTCTACTAATGATAAAAAGTCAATGCTCTGAAGAATATTCTTGTCTTTATCACTTGTAAAAACCTCTCCTTTATCAGCGAGGGCTTTTACATCCATAGAATGATTTTCAAATTGTTTCGAAACGGCAAAACTAATAGAAGAAACAATCATCAATGGCACCATTAAATCATAGCCACCCGTAATCTCACCAATTAAGAAAATAGCGGTTAAAGGCGCATGAAACAATCCACTTAATATTCCAGCCATTCCTACGATAGTAAAATTTGCAATTGGTAACGTTGTAGACAATCCTAAAAGATGAATGGATTTGGCCACAAAAAAACCTAAATAAGAACCTACAAATAGGGAAGGAGCAAAGTTACCACCGTTACCACCAGAGCCCAAAGTCAATCCGGTTGCAAATGATTTAAGCAAAACCACTATTCCTACAAAAGCTAGTAAAACCCATTGTTTATTTTCGAATTGTTCCAGCAAGGTATTGTCTAACAAGACTTCGGGATTAGGAGCAGATAGTGTTTTAATGCTCTCATATCCTTCACCAAACAAGGTAGGAAAAAAGAAAATTAAAACCGCCAAAATACTAGCACCAAATAATGCTTTTTTATACGTATTGTTTTTAAATCGACTAAAAAAATGTTCTACTTTTCTAAAGTTTCTAGCATGATATACCGAGACCAATCCAGCCAAAATACCCAAAATAATGTAGTAGGGAGTATTATGAAAATTAAAGGTAAGATTTTGTTTGAAACTCAATAGAACCTCCTGATCCAACAACATTTCAGAAACTAATGCGCCGGTTGCCGCCGAGATCATGATGGGGATGAATGCCGAAATACTAACATCGGTTAGAACGACTTCAATGGCAAACAAAACTCCTGCAATTGGAGCATTGAACGCGGCACTAATTCCTGCAGCAACCCCACACGCTAAAAGTAGTATTCTATCTTTTTGAGATAGTTTATATTTTTGAGCAAAATTAGAACCAAACGCAGCACCGGTTACGACTATCGGACTTTCTAATCCTGCGGAACCACCCAAACCAACGGTAAGAGAACTAGTTATTATTTGTGCATACATTTGCTTTTTGGGAAGAATGCCTCCTTTTTTGGCAACGGCATACAACACTTTAGCACTTCCTTTTTCAATGCTGCCATCAAGAAAACGTTTTACTACAAATACTGTCAACAGAATTCCAATAATAGGAAAGATACTATTAGCATAAGGTAAACGCAAGTATTCGTTAGCATAATTAGCAAACTTGAATACATTGTGCGCAAAACTCTTTAAAATAATCACTGCAAAGGCGCATGATATGGCTACAGCAACACTAGAGAGGTATATAAAATTACGTTCTGATAAAAAAGTTTTAGCCAAGAAGAATACCGATTCAAATCGACGGGCAATTCTTCTGAAAAACAATTGAACAGAAACTGATTTACGATTTGTCATTATCTTTTACATAAACAATTTACAAAAATAGTGTTTTATGCTATCAATGCTAAAAAAAACCTGACAGGTTTTTAAAACTTGTAAGGTATAGAACAACCAAAGCGGTGCATATACAAATTGTAGGGCTTTATTTATTTCACATTAACTTTTTATTTATATTTACCACTTAAACCCCTGCTGCTCAAAGACTCCTGTCTTTGAGCCATTAATAAGCAAAAAAGACCATTTATGAAATACCGTGAAAAACTAGTAGAACTCATTTTTGACGATGATGAAAATGCCATAATCAATTGGATAGAATCGATGCCATTGCTTGAACAACCCGATATATTTAGAGAATTTGATACTTTAGTTAGAGAACTTGCAGCCGCTGAAGGAAGAAATATTGAAGAGGAATTTCCAGACTTCAGCCTTCTAACAGAATTTGTAGACCACTATGAAGACAAAATTTTAGACGAAAAACTAGCCGAAGCCAATCTAGTTATGGCTCAACAAGAGCTTGATAAAGAAATGCTCGAGGTAGATGAAGCCGTTTCAGGAGTGAGAGAATATATTATGGATTGTATTGTAAATAACGACGATAATACAGATGCTATGCGAGAATTAGCCGCCAAAATGATACAATCTGAAAAAGAAAACGATATTTTTGACCCCAACAATTGGAGTAGAATATTATAATTCACTATGTATCATTTAAGTCATGAAACACAAACAAAAATTACTCGAACTACTAAAAGCTGATGATGTAGCAGCTTTTGGCAATTGGATAAAGATGCACTCAGAGCTAGAGCAGGTTGAAATAATGAAAGAATTCAAACAACTCTCTATGAACAATATGTTCAAAAGTCAAGATTTTAGTGGTGCTGAAATTCTAAAAAAATACACCAAGTCTATAGAGGCTTATGAACAGGCAATTGTAGCAGCCCTTGAGCTAAAAGCCATGCTTCAAAAAATCCAAGAAGAAATTGAAAATACCTTGCAACGTTTGGCGCGATCCAGTAGAGAAAACAAGCAAGAAATTATTGACAGCATTGTCAATAACGACGAAGACGCAACCGAAAGAAAAAAACTAGCGCTAGAAATAATTAGTATAGAAAAACAAATAGGCATTTATGATGCTGCTTTTTGGGCTCCTATTTTGTAATAGTAAAGCCAAATAATAAATCGATACTATCATTATGTTTACTGCATCTAACAGATATTTGAAACTTAGTGGGAGTCATAAAAATTAATAGCTACACGATACATTCGTGCAGACATAAAGGAAAATAATAGCTATACTTTTATGGAAAATTCTAAATAATAGTAAACATAAAATAAAAATGGATAGGTTATCAAACATTGAAATAGAAAATGCACTTGCTGCGTTGAGCGGTTGGAACTATGATGCTCCTTTTATCGAAAAGAAATTTATTTTTAAAGATCATAAGTACGCCTTTTCTTTTATTGCAAAAGTAGCACTCATAGCCGAAAAATTAAATCATCATCCCAATTGGTCAGGGGTATATAATGAGGTAGTTATAAAGTTAAGCACCCATGATGTAGCGGGAGTGACTAATAAAGATATTGATTTTGCCAAAGAGATAGAAAACTCTTTATAATAATTTTGTACTCTTTCCATAATCTAATTTAGTCATTTAGCAGGTTTTTAAATTCTATTAGTTGTAGCAG
>CAISUR010000435.1 GCA_903888655.1 uncultured Bacteroidota bacterium
AAATTGTTTTGGTTTTCCAATTGTTTTTTTCTTTGTTATCGTCTTTATTGGTAGGTTCAGCCGAATCTTCATATGCTCTAAAATCGGAGTAATTCCCTGGGAAGTTTTCTACAATTCCATCACCTCGAAACACAAATAAATCGTCTACAATTTTATCCATGAAATACCTATCGTGCGAAACTACCAATAAACATCCTGGATAATCCAATAAGAAACTTTCCAAAACATTCAACGTTACAATATCCAAATCGTTCGTTGGCTCATCGAGAATCAAGAAATTCGGATTCTGAATCAAAACCGTACACAAATACAAGCGTTTCAACTCGCCACCACTCAATTTCTCGACATAATCGTATTGTTTTTTACTGTCAAATAAAAAGCGTTCCAACAATTGCGAAGCCGAAATCAATTTGCCTTTCATCAACGGAATGTACTCACCGTATTCTTTTATAATATCAATAACACGTTGACCAGGTTTTGGGTTTATACCGCTTTGCGTGTAATACCCAATTTTTATGGTGTCACCCGTAATTACTTTTCCAGAGTCGGCCGGAATCGTTTTGGTCAATAAATTCAAGAATGTCGACTTACCGGTTCCGTTTTTACCAATAATTCCAATGCGAGCCCCACGTTGAAAATCGAAACTAAAATTCTCTAAAATCTTTTTATCGCCAAACTTTTTCGAAATCTTATGCAACTCGATAATCTTGCTACCCAAACGTTCCATGTTGATTTCCAGCTCTACTACATTTTCTTTTCTGCGACTTTCGGCCTTTTCTTTAATGATGTAAAAATCATCCTGACGTGATTTCGATTTAGTAGTTCGTGCTTTGGGTTGTCTGCGCATCCACGCCAATTCTTTCACAAAAAGGTTTTGCGCTTTGTCAATACTCGCATTTTCAGAAGCCAAACGCTCTTCTTTTTTCTCTAAATAATACGAATAATTACCTTTGTAAGTATATAATTTTCCATTGTCCAATTCGATGATTTCGTTGCAAACACGTTCCAAGAAGAAACGGTCGTGCGTCACCATAAACAACGTAATGTTTTCTTTAGCAAAATAACTTTCCAACCACTCAATCATCTCTAAATCCAAATGATTCGTAGGTTCATCCAAAATCAATAAATCGGGACGATTGATCAAAATGATTGCCAACGACAAACGTTTTTTCTGACCACCTGACATGTTTTTGACTTTCAGTTTGAAATCTTCCAATTTCAATTTGAACAAAATTTGCTTGAATTGCGTTTCAAAATCCCATGCATTAAAGCGGTCCATATCATCAAAAGCCTTTTCATACGCTTCAGAATCTTCTGGGTTTTCGAGTGCTTTTTCGTATCGTTCAATGACGTGCAAAATTTCATTATCCGAAGCAAAAATACTTTCCTCAACGGTCAATTCATCTTGCAATTGCGGTACTTGCGATAGAAATGCCATCTTAATTTCCTTACGCATCACCACTTGCCCAGTATCGGGTTCGTCTTCACCATTAATGATTTTCATAATGCACGTTTTGCCCGAACCATTTTTGGCAATAAAAGCTATTTTTTGATCTTTATTAATTCCAAACGAAATGTCTTTGAAGAGTGTGCGTTCTCCAAATGATTTCGAAATATTTTCTACAGAAAGGTAATTCACAATGGTATTTTTTTTGCAAAAGTAAGTTATAAATTACGAATTGCGAATTGTTTTTGGAGCGAATGGCTTGGGATTTATCGATTTTCCATTTTCCTGCTGTCTTTCCAAATCTTTTTTTACAAAAAAGGATTTTCCCTAACATCAGGGCTAAACAGTATTTGTATTGAATAAATTTTATTTTTTTGAAGTAACCCTTTTCTTAAATTTGGTTTTTTTTGAAGTTGATTTTTGAAGTTGACATTTGAAATTTTAAAAAGTTTATATTTGTCTCATGCAACTATCGGTGATCATCCTAAATTACAATGTGCGCTTTTTTCTAGAGCAATGCGTTTTAAGTGTTCAAAAAGCACTTTCAACCATTGATGGCGAAATTATTATCATTGATAACAACTCGTCTGATGATAGTTGTGTCATGATCAAAGCGCTTTTTCCCAATATCAAACTTATTGAAAACAAGGAGAATTTAGGTTTTCCAAAAGGAAATAACATTGGAGTGGCTCAAGCCCAAGGAGAATATATTTGTATTTTAAATCCCGATACCGTTGTTGCAGAAGATACTTTTTCTAAAATTCTAAATTTTGTCACACAGAGCGCAGTCGAAGTGCAATCTAATATTGGAATTATCGGTTGTAAATTAATAGACGGCACAGGCAATTTTTTACCCGAAAGCAAACGCGGAGTGCCATCGCCTTGGGTAGCTTTTACAAAGATTTTTGGTTTGTATAAACTCTTTCCAAAATCGAGTTGCTTCAACCAATATTATGCACAACATGTATTCGAAAATCAATCTGGGAAAGTTGATATTTTGGTCGGTGCATTTATGGTGATGAAGCGCGATTTGTATACTGAAATTGGCGGATTCGATGAAAATTGCTTCATGTATTCCGATGATATCGATTTGAGTTATATGGTGTTGCAAAAAGGAAAATTCAATTATTATTTTCATGAAACTTCGGTTATACATTATAAAGGAGAAAGCACAGTTCGAGATGAAAAGTACTTAAAACGGTTTCAAGAAGCCATGCAGTTTTTCTATAAAAAGCATTTTCAAAAGTCGTTTGTATTTGATTTTTTCATGAAAATGGGAGCTTTTGTTTTTTCGTTAATCAAGAAAAACCAATCCAAAACAGTTCAAAGAGAAATCCACGAATACATTGTTTTTTCAAAAAATTCATTACAATTGAATTTGAATAAAAAAGTAACTAATTTAAATGATTTTTCGCAGTTCAAAAACAATATACAGTTGAATATTGAAATCATTTTTGACACTAATTCATTTAGTTTTAAAGAAATCATCGAATTTATGAATTGTAATAAAACCAAAAATTTAACTTTTAAGAATTACATTTCCAAATCCAATTTCATCATTGGAAGTAATAATTCAATAGATAGAGGAGAAATTATCCAACTAAAAAATTAGTGTATTCTTTACAAAATGAAGATAAAATTACTAATTTTGCAATCATTATAAAAAAACACAACTTTAGTTTAAAGATATGGCAAAGTTTGAATTGAAATTACCTAAAATGGGTGAAAGCGTTGCAGAAGCAACCATTACCAACTGGCTAAAAAATGTTGGAGATACCATTGCAATGGACGAAGCAGTTCTTGAAATTGCAACCGATAAAGTTGATAGCGAAGTGCCAAGTGAAGTTTCTGGTGTTTTAGTGGAACAACTTTTCGGAAAAGATGATGTGGTTCAAGTTGGTCAAACTATTGCAATTATCGAAACTGAAGGCGGAAGCGTAGAAGCACCAAAAACAGCAGAAGTTGTTGCGCCAATCGTTGCAGAGGTGCAAAAAACCATTGAAACAGCTAAAGAAATTGTTGTTCCAGCTGATTTTTCAGGTTCAGATAAATTCTTTTCGCCATTGGTAAAAAATATTGCTAAGGAAGAAGATGTTTCTGTAGCCGAATTAGAAAGCATTTCAGGTTCAGGAAAAGACGGTCGTGTGACTAAAGAAGATATTTTAAAGTTTGTTGAAAGTCGTAAATCTTCACCGAAAACTGTCACGCCGAGCGCGTCATCTCTAGCGCAGTCGAGTGGCGAGGTACCAAAAGTAACAATTTCTCAACCTTCAACCCAAGCTGTTCCAGTTTCTGTAAATGGTGGTGATGAGATTGTAGAAATGGACAGAATGCGTAAGTTGATTTCGGGTTATATGGTGGCTTCAGTACAAACTTCGGCACACGTGCAATCATTCATTGAAGTAGATGTTACGAATATTGTAAAATGGAGAGATAGAGTTAAAAATGCTTTTGAAAAACGCGAAGGTGAAAAACTAACCTTTACACCTATATTTATGGAAGCGGTAGCCAAAGCGTTGAAAGATTTCCCAGGAATGAACATTTCGGTGGATGGCGATTATATCATTAAAAAGAAAAATATCAATTTAGGAATGGCAGCTGCTTTGCCAAGCGGAAATTTAATTGTTCCAGTTATTAAAAATGCCGACCAATTAAACTTGGTTGGAATGGCAAAAGCCGTAAACGATTTAGGTAATAGAGCCAAAACAGGAAAACTAAAACCAGACGATACACAAGGAGGAACGTATACGGTTACCAACGTTGGAACTTTCGGTTCGGTTTTTGGAACGCCAATTATCAATCAACCACAAGTGGGAATTTTAGCTTTGGGTGCTATCCGTAAAGTGCCGGCGGTGATAGAAACTCCAGAAGGTGATTTTATCGGAATTCGTCAAAAGATGTTCTTATCACACAGTTACGACCATAGGGTAGTAGATGGTGCACTTGGTGGAAGTTTTGTAAAACGAGTAGCCGAATATCTTGAAGCATTTGAGGTAAATAGAGAGTATTAGAAAATACGCTTATAGAAGTAAAGAAAAGTCTTGAGCAATCAAGACTTTTTTTGTTTTTGTAACAAGTGAAGGTATTATTTTTAAATTGTAAAAACCACTGTTGGCAGATAGTACTTTTATTTAGTAGTCGTTTTCGATTTTCTAACAGTTATTTTTTCTTTCTGTTAGTTTCAAACTTTCTTTTTTTTGTTTACAATAGTCACTTAATGCTTTTTCTTCTTCTTCTTTTGTTAGAGAAGTTTGTTCTCCAATAAA
>CAISUR010000436.1 GCA_903888655.1 uncultured Bacteroidota bacterium
GTTCAAGTTGTAAAACTAGGAAAGATAGAAAATAATAATAAAGAAAAATAAGCGAGGTTCTATTTAACGGTTAATTTTTTTTAAATGAAACTTACCATACTTGGCTGTTATGCCGCAACTCCCAGAACACTTTCAAATCCAACTTCACAAGTATTAGAAATTAAAAATAGATTATTTCTTATCGATTGTGCTGAAGGAACTCAAGTGCAATTGCGTAAAAGTAAAGTAAAGTTTTCTAAAATCAATCATATCTTCATTTCTCATCTTCATGGAGATCATTTTTATGGATTAATTGGATTGATTTCGACCTTTATGTTGCTTAATCGTGAGAGCGATTTGCACGTATATGGTCCGAAAGGAATTAAAGAAATTATCTTACTTCAATTGCGTGCTTCGGGTTCTTATACGGGTTATAATTTATATTTTCACGAATTAGAATCTAAAGAGTCCGAAATCATTTTTGAAGATGAAAAGGTTTTAGTTAAAACAATACCGCTAACCCATAGAGTGTATACCAATGGATTTCTTTTTCAAGAAAAAAATATAGAGCGAAAACTTAATATCGAAGCAATCGAAAATTATCAAATTGACAAACTTTATTTCAATAAAATTAAATATGGAGGCGATATTACTTTAGAAAACGGAGTGATAATTCCTAATAGTGTCTTGAGTTTTGATCCGATTCCTTCCAAAACCTATGCTTTTTGTAGTGATACCATATATGATGAAAAGATTATTCCAATCATTGCTAATGTTGATTATCTGTATCATGAAAGTACTTTTTTAGAATCTGAAGCCCATCTTTCAGAGCGAACCATGCATGCTACAGCCAAACAGGCCGCTACTATTGCATTAAAAGCTAATGTAAATAATTTAATTCTAGGACACTTTTCAACTCGATATGGAAATATAGAACTATTTAAACAAGAAGCACAAACCATTTTCCCCAATGTACATTTGGCAGATGATGGAAAAGAATTTGACATTGAATAGCAATTTAGTTATGATTTTTGCTTCTTAAAGGATTGGGATTGAAAAAAACTTTGCGAACTTTGTAAGTAAATATAATATCCTATGAAAGACCTAGCTGATTATAGAAAATCTTATGAAAAAAGTGAACTTTTGGAATCTAATATTCCAGAAGATCCAATAAACCTCTTCAATAAATGGTTTCACGAGACCGAAGATTTTGGAGGTATTGATGAAGTAAATGCGATGACCGTATCGACAATTGGTTTAGATGGTTTTCCTAAATCAAGAGTGGTACTTCTTAAAAAGTTTGACGAAGAAGGCTTTATTTTTTATACTAACTATAATTCTGAAAAAGGAAAAGCTATTGCTACTAATCCAAATATCTGTTTGTCTTTTTTTTGGTCAAGCCTTGAAAGACAAGTAATCATTAAAGGAATTGCAGAAAAAACTTCGGATAGCGTTTCCGATAATTATTTTGATTCCCGACCAGATGGAAGTAAACTGGGAGCAATTGTTTCTCCGCAAAGTGAAGTAATTCCAAATCGTGATTATTTAGAACAAAACCTCAAACAACTTGAAAAAGAATATGAAGGGAAAGAAATTCCTCGACCTAAAAATTGGGGAGGCTATCTAGTTCGTCCGCAAGAAGTAGAATTTTGGCAAGGACGTCCCAATCGTCTTCATGATAGAATTCGGTACAAGCTTCAAGATGATTTTTCATGGAAAATTCAACGTCTTTCTTCGTAATGTAGGAAAAGTACATTGTAAAAAAATAAATATATGTACTTTATCGATTTTATTTTGTACTTAAGCGATATTATAGTAGTATTGTATAACCAAATAAGAGAAAACGTTCTTACAATATATTAAAAACGAAAGTAACTGCCCCACATTTACTTTTAAAAAAATAACAAGAAGATATTTGCCCCACATCTACCTTCAAAACTTAACCTACTATTATGAAAGCAAAACTACTTAGATTGTTTGTGCCAATTGCATTGGTGTTTACATTAATTTCATGTTCCAAAAAAGCATCTGATGACGCTGTAGTTGATAATACTCTTGTTACAAAATATGACTATTCTGTTGATGAAACAAAATTAGGTCAAATTATTAATGAGTATAGAGTTAATATAGGTTTACAAC
>CAISUR010000437.1 GCA_903888655.1 uncultured Bacteroidota bacterium
AACAATTTCTACTGCTACAGTTGGAACTCAAACCTATACTTTTACACCAACAGCTGGACAATGTGCTACAACAAGTACTATGAATATCACAATTAATGCACCTATTGTTCCAAATTTTGCAGCATTAGGACCATTTTGTCAAGGGGCTACACCAGTTGCTTTACCTACATCATCAACCAATACAACTCCTATAACAGGAACATGGTCACCTACAACAATTTCTACAACTGCAGTTGGAACTCAAACCTACACTTTTACGCCAAGTGTTGGACAGTGTGCAACTACAGCTACTATTAGTATAATAATCAATGCACCAGTTGAACCAATATTTAAAGATTTAGGGCCTTATTGTCAAAATGATATTCCTGTTGCATTAGCAACAATATCTAGTGATGGATATATAGGAACATGGTCTCCTTCGTCAATTTCTACTGCGACACTTGGAACACAAGCGTATGTTTTTACACCAAATATTGGACAATGTGCTGCAACAAAAACTATGAATGTTACCATTAATTATTGTCCAGCTCAAGAAATTATTGTGCCTGATGGGTTTTCTCCTAATGGTGATCAAATAAATGATGAATTTGTAATTAAAAACTTATCTGATTTGTACCCAAATTTCACTTTGGAAATATTTAATAGATATGGAAGTGTAGTTTATAAAGGAGATATAAATTCGCCTAATTGGAATGGGAAATCTACTCAAGGATTAACTGTAGGTGATGGATTACTTCCTACTGGGGTATATTTCTACATCATAGAATTTAATGACGGAAATAGAAAAGCATTACAAGGAAGACTCTATTTAAGTAGATAATTTGAAAAAAGTAAGAATGAATATGAAAAATAAAAATATGAGATATCTGATTCTGTTAAGTGCATTATTCATGTGTTTAGTTTCATCAGCCCAACAAAACCCCCAATATACTCAATATATGTATAATATGAGTTTGGTAAATCCTGCTTACGCAACTGATAATTCAGATGTTATAAATATAGGAGGACTGTATAGAGCGCAATGGGTAGGTTCTGTTGGTGGTCCAACTACGGGATCATTTTTTGCTCATTCTGCATTAGGAAAAAAAGTAGAAGGCGGCGTTTCTGTTTTGCATGATGAAATTGGCGGAATTGTTAAAGAAACAAGTTTATATGCAGATTTTGCATATGTATTACCTGTAAGTGATAAAAATAAATTATCATTTGGATTAAAGGGTGGTGCAACTTTTTTTAGCACAAACTTTAATGGCTTTGTTTATTCAGACGCACTACCTGATCCAGCTTTTGCAAATAATTTAAGCAGAACATTTCCAAACATAGGTGTTGGTACTTTTTATTTTAGTCAAAATTATTACATAGGTTTTTCTGCACCAAATTTACTTACAACAAAACAGTTGGAGCAACATGATGGCATTGTTGCTACAGGGGTCGAGGCGGTTCATTATTTTTTAACAGGTGGATATGTATTTAACATAAATAGTAATTTGAAATTTAAACCTGCATTTATGGCAAAGGCTGTGTCTGGTGCTCCAACGGCTATTGATCTTACTGGGAATGTTTTAATTAACAATATTTTTGAAGCAGGTCTCGGCTATCGATTAGGGGATTCATTCAGCGGATTAGTAAACTTCAAAATAAACCCTTCTTTACGAGTTGGTTATGCTTATGATTACACCTTATCAAATTTGGGACGTTTCAATTCTGGTTCTCATGAAATCATGATTCTTTTTGATTTAAATAAATCAGGAAACAAAAATGGATACGATAAATCACCACGTTTTTTCTAATATTAAAGCAATGATAAAATTATATACTTACTCGTTCATTATATTTTTTAGTCTAAATTGTTTTGGACAGAAATCCGAAATAAAAAAAGCAGATAATTTATTTGTTAAAAAATCATACATTGATGCTGCAAAGATTTATGAATCTATAACACCTACTCGTAAAGTACTTCAGAATTTAGGGGATTGTTATTACAATAATTCTCAAATGGATTTGGCAGTCAAAAGTTACGGACAATTATTCACATCATTTAAAGATAGTATCAAACCAGAATATTATTTTAGATATGCACAAGCCTTAAAAGGAATTAAAGATTATGATAAATCTGATATCATAATGAGTGACTATCTTAAATCTAAAGTCAATTCAAAACAATTTATTGAAAATTTGGAGGATACTGTTCCCTATGATTATGAAGTTCGTGATGTGACAAAAAGTACTTCAAATGGTGATTTCGGGTTAGCATTTTATGGAGATAAGGTTGTATTTGCATCCTCTAGAAATCCATCTAAATCTAATTTTAGTTGGAATAAAAAACCATACACAGATTTGTACATAGCTAGTATTTCAAATCAAGGTGAATTAACTGATATTAAACCATTTTCTGATAAGATTAATACTAAAACCCATGAAAGTAATGCTACTTTTTCTCAAGATGGAAAAGTGATGTATTTTAATAGGACTAACTCTAAAAGAGTTAAAGTAGGCGATGAAAAATTCGCTTCAGTTAAAATTTTTCGAGCCGAATTAGTAAATAACGAATGGACAAATATTACAGAAACTCCTTTTTCAAGTGATTTGTATTCTACTGAACATCCATTTTTAACCAAAGATGGAAAACGACT
>CAISUR010000438.1 GCA_903888655.1 uncultured Bacteroidota bacterium
AGGGTAAACTTTAGGTAAAGGAATAGGGATTAGGTGGTAGGTTTTAGGTTGTTGGAAATTATGCACCACCTACTACCTACTACCTACTACCTACTACCTACTACCTACTACCTACTACCTACTACCTACTACCTCCCACCTCATTTTTTTTGTAGTTTTATGTTTGTTAAATTTTTTTATATATTTGGGGAATAAAGCGATATAAATATATGCTTAAGCTCCCAGATTAGAGTTGATAAGCCATATTTTGTCAAACCTATATTCAAATAAACGGCAATGTCTAAAAAAAAATAGTAGTAATATGAAGAAAAACCCATTATGCTTTATAAGTTATGCTCAAGTAGACGTGCATTTTGTGTACGATAAAATCTTACCTGTTTTAAAAGATTTACAGGTCAATACTTGGGTTGCTTCCGAGAATATAAAACCAGGTGATTCATTTATTGAAACAACAATTAAAGGTATAAAGCAGGCAGATTTAATAATTTGCTTTATGAATAAAAAAAGTACTTTTGTTAATTTTGAAATTGGTGCTGCTTTTGGAAACAACAAACCAATAATCGCAATTGCCAATGAACCTTGGGAGATAAATCCTTTTACTAGTCAAGTTACCTTTTTGCAATATGTAAATGCTGACATATTTGAAAAGAAATTAAGAAATGTTGTTAATAATACAATAGATAGCGTTATTGACAAATCAAATTTTACGGAAAACAAGTCAAAGAAAATACTTGGTATTCAAGTTGGTCTAGAAGAGTCTAACTATGAAGATGAGCTTCGCTTTACGACAGAGTTTATAGAGCTTATTAAAGTTTGGACGGACCAAAAGACTATTGAACTAATGCAGACAGGAAAAGGCTCATTCAAAAGTCTTATTTCATTGGATTTAAAATCTTGGGCAGAACTTTTAGAAAAAATCATTTTTATAATTCCAGAATTAAAAATGAGAAAATCCAAACGATTTATTATCGATGCCAAAACTGAAAGAACAAAGGCCGAAACTGAAAGAATAAAGGCAGAAACAAGAAAATTAGACACCGATACAAACATTAAACAAGCAGAAGCATTTGTAGACTTATTGGAAAAGTATCAAAAGCTTGGTATCAAAATACAAGTTGACAACGATTTACTTATAACCCAAAATTCAAATGGGCAGCTAGAGTTAAAAAAACCAAATCAAGATGAACTACAATGACACATTAGCCAACACTTTCTAAAAAATCATGACTATTTTTTCTTTAAATTGCTCGTTTACTTTTCATAACTTCGCTTGGGCGGTTATTGAAAAAAACAATACTAGTACATCCATGTAATGCAAAATCACAAAAACAATTGGAAAACTTTCATAAAAAGAATATTACCGTTGTCACAAACCAAAATTATCCCAAGTGTTTTTAAATGAATGGGATTTTTTTATTTTAAAACTACCTTCTTATAAATTAGGGTTTTTCCTCAAGGAAATGTTTTTTTGTTTGTAGGATTATTGTTAAGTTTGAAGATTACAAGATTTTATTTTTATGAATAGTACGCTACTTGAACCACGCAAAGCTTTGCACAAAGCTTTTTTGAAAATAAAACCTATTCGAACGCACATTGAATTGTTTAAAACACAATTGATTGGCGTGCTTGATGCTTGTAATGAAAAAGAAAGTGAGGAGTTTCACAAGAATTTGGTCATTGATTTTTTGAAGAAAACTTATTATGATCCTAACTATTTTGTGAATACCAAAGGTCGCAATGATTTAGTAATTCATAACGGAAAGGATGCGAAAAGCAATGTGGGTGTTATTATTGAAGCCAAAAGCCCAACTAATAAAACCGAAATGATTACTGCTGTTAATCTTAACGGAAAGGCTTTACAAGAATTGGTATTGTATTATTTGCGGGAACGAATTACGCATAAAAACACTGAATTGAAACATTTGGTGGTTACTAACATTTATGAATGGTTTGTGTTTGATGCGCAATTGTTTAATAAAATTTTTGCCGAGGATAAAAAGTTTGTAAAACAATTTATCGATTTTGAAGAAGGTCGTGCCTCTGGAACTACTACTGATTATTTTTATAAAGAAATAGCTAAGCCGTTTATTGATAATTCGAGCCACACAATAGAGTTTGCGCATTTTGATATTAGAAAATATGACAAACCTTTGCGCAATGCAGACAAAGCCGACGATAGACAATTAATTGCTTTGTTTAAATTGTTATCGCCTGAACATTTATTGAAATTGTCTTTTGTTAATGACAGTAACTCACTCGATAAAAACTTCTATACCGAGTTGTTGCATCTTATTGGATTAACCGAAGTAAAAGAAGGTGGTAAAAAACTAATTGAACGCCACAAAGAAGGTAATAGAAATGCAGGTTCGTTGTTGGAAAATGCCATTGTGCAATTAGATAGTTTAGATAAAATAAACCGACTGACCAACCCAAAACAATATGGCGATACCTATGAGGAACGCTTGTTTACCGTTGCTTTAGAGCTTACGATTACGTGGGTAAACCGTATTTTGTTTTTGAAATTGCTCGAAGCCCAATTGATAAGCTATCACAAAGGCGATACAACCTATTCGTTTTTGAATAGTAGCTTGTTGCGCGATTATAATAACTTGAACGCTTTGTTTTTTCAAGTGTTGGCAAAAAAGCCAGAGGAACGCAACGAACAAGTAAAAACCATTTTTGTCAAAGTGCCTTATTTGAATAGTTCGCTGTTTGAGCTTACCGATTTAGAGCATGAAACCTTGCCTATCTCGCAGTTGGATGATGATCTGCCTTTAAAAATTTTGCCTACTAC
>CAISUR010000439.1 GCA_903888655.1 uncultured Bacteroidota bacterium
CTGTTCAATTTTTTACTTTGGTTGATAATAATTCCCGCATATTTTGCTAGTTTCTCATCATTTTCAATAGCATCTTGTTTGCTTAAGTAATTTGAAGCAAGTAGGATAGAGGATAAGGGTGTTTTAAATTCATGTGTCATATTATTGATAAAATCCCGCTGAAGTTCTGAATATTTTTTTTGTTGAATTATTGTGTAAATGGAATATACATAAACCAATAGAATGATGATTAAAGCAAATGAAAGAATAAACCAAAACCGGAGCGAACTAAATAGGTAAGTTGTTTCATTTGGAAAACGAATGGCAAAGTAATAGACTAAATTTTTATGTTTTGGGAAGTAAATTGTTCGTTTGTTTGGAGATTTTTCGGTTAACGATATATAGTTACCATAAACCATTTCGTCGCTTTGACAATTGTACATTGCATATTCAAAATCAGTATTAATATTGAATTTAGTAAATTCAGTTTTTAAATAATATTCGAGAATTTGCGGTTCAAATTCATTATCTACATTGGCAATATAATAGTCGTTTGCAATTTTTTTTATTGGATTTGCGGATGGTAATTCAGCAGAAGTTCCCTTATATAATTTTTTCACCACCTCCAACAATGCGTTGTTTGCTTTTTGAGAGAACTTTTTTTCTTCAAGGTTAAAAGCTTCTTTAGTCCAAAGTAATTGAGCAACTAATATACCAATTGTTGCAACGAGTCCAAGAACAATGACAATGTTAAGTTTTTTAGTTTTCAAGTACGTTACTTTTAAATTTTTCTATCTTCAATCGCCTATTTTCCATCTTCACAATGTAATATTACTAAAAAAAAGCATAGTATTTTGTCGTTAACAAGTCATTAACAAACATTTGAAACTGCTTAACACGAGTCTAAATGATATTGAAATACTTTTGGATGGTTCAAACTAATGAACACAATCAAAAACTATTTGTAACCTTTAAAAAGAAAAAATTATGAAAACATTAAAATTTACATTAATGGGATTGACTTTGGGATTAATGTCTTTCTCTATCGCTCCTATTCAAAAAAATGGAATGATTAAATTTCTAACTACAAGTCCTATTACATGGAAAAATGAAATTGTTGAGGTAGGAGAAATTGCGCAAGGAACTCCTAAAGTTATAGAGTTTGAATTTAAAAACACTGGTAATAAGGTGGTTGTAATTACAGATGTAAAACCAGGATGTGGTTGCACTAATGCAGATTATACGAAAGATTCAATAGAACCCGGAAAGATTGGCTATGTAAAAGCTACTTTCAATGCAGCAAATGTGGGGACATTTTCAAAGAATGTTACTGTATTTACTACCGCAGAGGAAACCCCAAAAGTGTTAACCTTTAAAGGAACAGTTATTACCAAAAAATAGTGCCTTTTAAAACATAAAAAAACTCCAAAACAATCGCGTTTTGGAGTTTTTTTTGTTTTAAAAAGAGAATATTAATTTCTGATAGACATTCTATACTTTTCCATACGCTCTTTTCGTTCTTCAATATATTTTTTATATTTAATTTTTTGATCAGCATTTAAATAGGTGTTAATCGTTCTATCTGTTTTTTCATTGATAGCATCGACTTCCTTAATCTTTTCTTCGTTTGAAATTTCACTTTTTGTAACTACTGCAATACTTTTAGCGCCACTTTCAATTTCTTTTCTAATTACAATCGCCTGTAAATCATCTAAACTTAAATCCTTTACGAGTTTTTCAATACTTTTATTAAGATTTTCTATTCTTTCCTTTTCTATTTCTTCAGGACTTTTATTTTTTCCAAAATTGTTGGTGTTTTGCATACTTTGTGGGTTTCTACTCATTCCACCGCGGTTCATTCCGCTTCCCATTCCACCACCATACATTCCACCACCACCATATTGAGCAGAAATTAGATTAAACGATAGCAGAATAAAACTAAGGGTTACAATGTTTTTTAATGTTTTCATTTTAAATTATTTAAGTTTATAAAAATAACTTTTTTTTGGTAATTCTATACAGGTTCACCGTATAAATCATATTCTGTAGCATCTGTAATTTTTACCATTACGAATTCCCCTGTTTTCACATAGAATTTTGAGGCTTCAATTAATACTTCATTATCAACATCGGGACTATCAAATTCAGTTCTCCCAATAAAGTGTTCCCCTTCTTTTCTATCAATTATACATTTAAATGTTTGTCCAATTTTTTCTTGATTCAAATC
>CAISUR010000440.1 GCA_903888655.1 uncultured Bacteroidota bacterium
CATGGGGACCTGATTTTCAAATTCGTAGTGGAGGCGGTGGAGGTGTTGATTTTAATCCAAATGGTGGGCATTGGGAAAGAACAATGGATGTTAATTGGCATGTGTCAGATGAATCTATTAAAACAATTCTTCAAAAAATTGAAGATGGGGATAAAATTTATGAAAATACATTACCTGAATTGATTTGTGAAAGAAAATGGGTATATAATTGGGTGGCTGATGAACCCTCAATATGGAATCAATTTAAAAATGGATTATCATCTTTTCTTAATTGGACAGAATCAAGAGCAAGCGGTTTTATTGAATATGGAGGTAGAATGACAGATAGTTTTATAGGTGGTGTTAAAGGAGTAAATGGATATATATATGGAGTGATTCAAAATCTTTGGAGCCCAAGTTTTGGAGTTAGTATAAGTAATGCTAAAATACCAGAAATACCAGAAAATATTGGAAAAACAGTAGAAGGAGTAAATCTAGGATATGAGACTGCAAATAGTTTTTATGAAGGAAAAGAAACTGCCACAGAGGTAAAAGAAGCTTATATGGTAATAGATAATAATGATATACATCATTTAGCTAATAATCCAAGAGAACGCGACAGTATGTTGAATCTACAAAATTATAATCATGGAAGCTCTTATTCTTTAACTCCAAAACCTTAAATAATTATATGAAAAAAACAATTTTATTATTAGCAATTTTAAGTTTAATCTCCTGTAAAAAAAGCGATGATGAAATAATTAGATATGACAGTGCTGGTGTTGTTATAACTAAAAGTTATCTTGATTCTAATCAAAAATTAGATTCCCTTATTCAATTTGAAAAAGGTAAGATTATTTTCAAAATGTATTTTAACAAATTAAATGCTAACTATTGTTATGTTAAGCAATTTGATGATAAAGGTAAGCCTACTTCAGAAGGAAAGTATATTTATAAAACTAGACTCGGCAAATGGAAATTTTATGATTCTAAAATGAGGATTAAAAGAATTGTTGAATATATAAATTTATGTGGTAAAACTCATTTGAATCAAGAATGGGATTATGATGAAAAAGGAAAATTAGACATAAATAAAAGTAGTTATTTTACTTATAAAATAGATAAACAATCAATAATTCTAGATGGAGAAAAAGTAAATAACTTAAAGATATTTTTTATTCCTGGATTTAAAAAGGGTTCTGTTTGTACTATTAATTTATCACAAGAAATAAATAAGAATTTCTGTAATGTTGATTCAGTAGAAAAGTTCAGTTTAAAATCAGATGATAAATTTACTTTTACAATACCTATAAAATCGGATGATTTAAATAGAAAATTTAACCTTAAAGGTTACATAGAAGAAAATCATTTTGATGACAGTGTCCCAGCTCTTGGTCATAGAATCAGAAGAGTTTATATTGATGTTCCAATTAAGATATGAAAAAAACAATTTTATTATTAGCAATGGTAATGTTTCAAAGTTAGTGATGAACTAATTTAAAGAACTTAACTATTTATAAATCAAAAGATATTGTAAAATTTAACTTTAAAAATTAAAACAACAACGTTCTTATCTTTTTTGAAACAGCAGAAGGTTATGTACAAGCCAATGGTACTTATGTATTTCAGTATAAGGACCATCTTGGTAATGTAAGAGTTAGTTATTATAGCAACAATGGAACAGCAACAATAATTGATGAAAACAACTATTATCCGTTTGGGTTAAAACAAAATGATAATACTTATGTTCCTCTAAACAATAAAAACCAATACAACGGCAAAGAATACCAAGACGAGTTAGGACTGAACATTACCGCCATGGACTTTCGTCAGTATGATAATGCCATTGGTAGGTTTAGTGTTATTGACCCGTTGACAGAGGAAGATTTTGGTAACTCGCCTTATGCATTTGCGGGAAATAACCCGGTGTTATATAGCGACCCGAGTGGGTTGAAATTTATGGCACCAGAAACCATGGGAAATACTATTATTCCTTCTGGAGGTGTTTTTTCAATGCTTATGCACGGTATGACCGGACCAGAAATAACGGCGGCGTTGGAACAACAAGCATGGGGACCTGATTTTCAAATTCGTAGTGGAGGCGGTGGAGGTGTTGATTTTAATCCAAATGGTGGGCATTGGGAAAGAACAATGGATGTTAATTGGCATGTGTCAGATGAATCTATTAAGACAATTCTTCAAAAAATTGAAGATGGGGATAAAATATATGAAAATACATTACCTGAATTGATTTGTGAAAGAAGATGGGTTAATACTTGGGTTGCTGATGGAAATGGGTCTAGTGGTTTTGATTTAGCAAATGTAGTAACTGGGATGGATGCTTTTGGTGTAGCAATGACAAAAGCAAATATGATCAATAAATTAACAACGGATAGTTTTATAGCTGTTAAAGGATTTAAAGCTTTTACTCGTAGTGGAACTGTTATTGGAGCAATTGCAGGTGGTGGGCCAGCAATATATTCCATGTGGAAAAATTATCATGAAGGAAAATCGCAAGATTGGAGAGACTATGCGTCATTAGGACTTGCGGGATTAGGTATAGCATCTGAATTTTTTGGAATTGGTGAGTTATGGGACGGCACTGTAGGTGTAGGTATTGCGGCAGGTAGTCTTTCATATGATGTATGGGATATGAGCCATCCAAAAAAAGAATAAATAATAATAAAGAAAAATAAAATGAGAAATGAACAAATTTTTTATAGTAGTAAAACATACAAAGTAATTAAAGCTTTTCTATATGGTTTTTCTATATATGTGTGTTGTACTGGAATTCTAATATTTATTTCTTTTAAAATGGACACACCTCTGATAGGTGTTATTGGCTGGATTTTAATGAGCACAATTCCTTTTTTATTTCAGAGAAGATTTAAAGAATTCTTTAGTGTAAAAGTGGATTTAACATTTGATACCTTAATTTTTTCTGTGAAAGAATATAATCTTAATGATAAAACCTTTATAAAAGAAGAATCCATCAATTGGTCAGATATTGAATCATACAAATGTTATTTTACTCAATCAAATATTACTTACATTGTGATATATCTACGTAACGGATTAACTAAAACATTTTCTTTTAGCGACGAAAAAAATCAAGAAGAAGCAATAGGGAATAAAAGTGTTTTTAGTATATTTCATTATTTTATATCTCAATATAATTTAGGTAAGCAAAAAGATGAAATGATTACTTTTAAACCAGGGTTTTTTACTACTAAATTAGGAGGAGTTGTTTTGTTGTCTTTAACTTCACTTTCAGTTTTTGTTATTATACTTCACTTTATAGTAGATTCTAAAACTGCAAAATTTTCATTTATGAGTGTGTTTATTTTATTAGGTTTACTTGTAAAAAGAGAAGGAGATAAAAAGTTTTATAATAAAATAAGTCAATTAGAACCTCTTTCTCCTTTTGATAATAAAGGGTAATGGGTAATGTTTCAAAGTTAGTGATGAACTAAAACAATCAATTTAACTATATGTAAATAAAAAAACGTTCTTACCCATACTGAAATAATTGATGAAAACAACTATTATCCGTTTGGCTTACGACAAAATGATACTACTAATGCTTCAACCATTAATAAAAACCAATACAACGGCAAAGAATGGCAAGATGAGTTAGGATTAAATATCACTGCCATGGATTTTCGCCAGTATGACAATGCTATTGGGAGGTTTAATGTAGTTGATAAAATAGCTGAATATAATTATTCTTTAACG
>CAISUR010000441.1 GCA_903888655.1 uncultured Bacteroidota bacterium
AAATCCATATTGGTCTATAAATCCGCCAGCAGCACCGGCATATTCAAAATTTGATTTGTTTTTAAAGTCTAGAATTTTCGGCTGAATAATCGCAATTTCGGTTTTGTTGTCAAAAATTGATAGGATAGGATCTAACCAGTTTTCAGTAACCTCAATATCCGAATTTACCAAGGCATAGTACTCTTCCTCCACGTTTTTTAATGCCATATTGTATCCATTGGCATACCCATAATTGGCGTCATTTTTAATGATTTTAATTGATGGAAATTGCTCTGTTACCATTTGAATCGAATCGTCCTTAGAATTATTATCGGCAAGATAAATTGTTGCTTGTTCGGAATGTTGCACAATGGATGGAAGAAATTGTTTTAACAATTCAACACCATTCCAATTCAATACCACTACTGCTATTTTTTTTTCTTTCATCTAGTATTCAAATTCTGGAAGTTCTTGCAAGAAAATATATTTCTCTTTTATCAAATCCATTTGGCAAAAGTAATGATTTAGTCCGTTGCTTACCATCAAGTATTTTGCATTCAAAACCAAATTATAACGGGCAATTTGATCAAAGGTTTGTTGGGTAATAGTAACTTCGGGAGCTTTACATTCAATTAATAAATAAATTGCACCATTAGGTTGATAAACAATTATATCATAACGTTTACTTAAATCATTTATTTTGATTAATTTTTCAACATTAATATATGATTTAGGATAGTTTTTATCTTGTAGTAAATACTGAACAACATGTTGCCGTACCCATTCTTCGGGAGTAAGAATGATAAATTTTTTCCTAATTTCATCGAAGATAGCTACTTTATTTTCACTATTTTTGAACCGAAACGAATAGGTTGGAAAATTGAGTTTTTGCATAACACAAAAGTAAGACTTTTAAAGAACAGATAAAAGAGTAAAGGTAAATGGATGAAGTTGTAAAAATCATCAACGATATAAAAGCAGGAAATATAAAGCCTATTTATTTTTTAATGGGTGAGGAGCCCTACTATATTGATAAGTTAACCGAATATATTGAGCAAAATGTATTGCAAGAGCACGAGCGCGATTTTAATCAAACCATTTTGTATGGTCGTGATGTTACTATTGAAGACATTATTGGTAATGCAAAACGCTATCCCATGATGGCTGATAAACAAGTTGTGGTGGTAAGAGAGGCTCAAGAATTATCTCGTACCATCGAAAAAATTGAAAATTATGTTGAGAACCCGCAGGAAACTACTGTTTTAGTTTTTGCCTACAAATACAAAACGCTAGACAAACGCAAGAAGGTAAGCAAACTAATTGCGCAAAAAGGAGTCGTATTTGAAAGTAAAAAACTTTATGAAAATCAAGTTGGTACATGGATTTCAAGAGTGCTTCAAGGAAGAGGATATTCAATTGAACCTAAAGCCAATGCAATGTTAGTGGAGTTTCTAGGAAATGATTTAAGTAGAATAAGTAATGAATTAACTAAATTAGAAATTATCCTCCCTAAAGGACATACTATATCTGCAAAAGACATTGAGGTAAATATTGGATTTAGTAAAGATTTTAACGTTTTTGAGCTACAAAATGCGTTAGGTTCTCGAAATCAAGTTAAAGCCTATCAAATTGCGCAATACTTTGCTGACAATCCAAAAGATAATCCTATGGTGGTTACTACAAGTTTGGTTTTTTCTTTTTTTGTTAAATTACTTAAATACCACGGAATAAAAGATAAAAACCCTACTAAAGCAGCTCCTATTCTGGGTGTTAGTCCTTTTTTTATGAAAGATTATGATATAGCATTAAAAAATTATCCGATGAAAAAAGTGAGTGCTATTATTGCTGCGTTGCGCGATATTGATGTAAAAAGCAAAGGTGTTGGTGCAAATGGATTACCAAATCACGATTTATTAAAAGAAATGTTAATTAAGATTTTTAATTGATTTTATCTTGATTTGTTAAGAACTACAGGAAAGCATCGAACTCCCAATTTTTGTTTTTGCCCAATTAGGTCTTTTAGTATACCATTTTTCAAAGTTTGCTTGTTCATCATATGGATTTTTAAGTAGCTCATGTAACTCGGTAATTATATCGTAATTATTTTCATCAGCAGCTTCAATAGCTAATTGTGCCATATAATTTCGCAAAACATATTTTGGATTTACTTTATTCATCAGTGTTTTTCGGTGTTCATCACTTATTTCTTCTTCATTCAAACGATTAAGGTATTTTGTAAACCAACGTTCCCATTGTTTGAGAACATCTTTTTTAATTTCTTGCGGGTTATAAAAAGAAACATCAATACTTGTAATAGCGCATCCGGGAGAATAATCTTTCTTTACACAACTTAATTCTCTAAAAAAGATTGTCATATCGCTTTCTGAAACTTGTAATATATCTTGTAATTGATAGATTAATTTTAGGTCTTTTTTAGAATCAATTGTTAATCCCAATTTACTCCGCATCATTTGGAGAAATGCGTTGTCAAATTTAGTTTGAAAATCATTTAAAATAGTTTCTAATGGTTCAGCCTCTTCAATTAAAGGATAAAGCGCATTAGCTAACTGAAATAAGTTCCAAAGAACTATTTCAGGTTGGTTCCCAAAACGATATCGTTTCTGTTCTCTATCGGTTGTATTTGGAGTCCAATTGGGGTTGTAATCGTCTATCCAACCGTAAGGCCCGTAATCAATAGTAAGTCCTAAAATCGACATATTGTCAGTATTCATTACGCCATGTACAAAACCAACACGTTGCCAATGAACAACCATTTCACAGCTATTATGAGCTACTTGTTTAAAGAAATCGATATATTTTTCTTTTCCTTTTGATATGATTTCTGGATAATGATGTTTGATCGTAAAATCAGCAAGTTGTTGTAGGGTTTTAAGGTCGTTTTGCGCTGCAAATAATTCGAAATTTCCAAATCGAATAAAGCATGGAGCCACCCTACAAATAACAGCTCCTTTCTCATAATCGGGATTACCGTTATACATAACATCTCGTAATACATTATCGCCAGTTAAAATTAAAGAGAGTGAACGTGTAGTAGGAACGCCCAGATGAAACATCGCCTCACTGCATAAATGCTCCCGTATGGAGGAACGCAAAACAGCCAATCCATCTGCTCTTCTTGAATAAGGAGTGCTTCCTGCGCCTTTTAGTTGCAAAGCAAAAAACTTTTCATTGTGTTCGATTTCAGCAAGAATTATAGCACGCCCATCACCTAATTGTCCAGCCCAATTACCAAATTGATGTCCCGCATAATTCATGGCATAGGATTTAGCATTAGGTAATAATTTCTTTCCTGAAAATAGTTCTACAAAATCATCAGATTGTGTTTCTTCCTTTGTAATTCCTATTAAATTAGCCACTTCTTCAGAAACATGAATCAACTTTGGATTAGATGGCACTCTTGGTGTAACATAGGAAAAACAAGCGTTCAGCACCTTTCTGGTTTCATTGGTTTCGTTTGTATCGGCAGGTAATTCAGATGAAAAGATATTGTTGACTTTTAGTTTCATAGGTCTACATTAATAGTATTCAAATTTAAGAATTATTTGTGCCAATTACACTATCACATTTCTGATTTTATTTAGAAAGTTAAATTTATTTGGTCAGATAGCAAATAAATGTATATTTGAAAACAATGATTAAAACCATGAGCATGGCTTGTAAATTTAGAATTTTTAAATCAAGATATAGCATCTTATTATTCTCTTTATTGCTTGTTAATTGCAGTACAGTGGAACAATATAATAAAAAGTTAGAACAACCCATTGCGCCTGCAAAACTTCAAAAAGATGTTGATTATGTGCAGCACAAATTAGAAAAACTTCATCCAAGTCTATATAAATACATTCCTAAAGAAGCATTAAACACAAAATTTGATAGCATTAGAAAGGTTATCAATAAACCCATGACTAGTAAAGATTTTTACTTTTTAATCAGTCCGGTTGTCGCTTCGGTGCGACAAGGTCATATGATGGTATCTCCTCCTTTTAAGAAAATTGATAAAAAAAAACAAAAACAGCTTTTAAAATCAGGAACCGGTCCTTTATCACAATTTGATTTCGAATGGCTCAATTATAAACTTTTTGTGGTTAAAAATAAATCAAAATCAAGAGAAATAATTCCTGGAGCCGAGGTAATTAGCATCAATCAGGTAACTCCTCAAAAGATTTACAACAAATACAGAACGACCTATACTTCCGATGGTTATAATACGACTTATATCTCTAGATCATTTTCTAAACGATTTACCACATATTTTACTAATGAAGTAGGAATAAATGATAGTTTGGCTTATGTTTTTAAACAAAATGATTCTTTAAAAAGTATTGTTGTCAAACGATTAAAATCAGAAAAAAAGCAAAAAATCACGACAGTTGTTAGTACAAAATCGCCAAAAACTATAAATAGTAAGCAGAAGCGTGTTTATGGATATGATGAAACAACAAAAAAATTCAGTAAAAGTTTGACTTTTGTCAATTTAGATAGCACAATTGCTGTATTGAAATTAAAAGATTTTTCTAATGGAAGTTTCCGTCAAGCCTATCGAGAAGTATTTGATAAATTAAAGAAAAAGAAAACTAAAGCCTTGATTATTGATTTAAGAAATAATCCCGGAGGACGAGTTGCTGATGCAGTAGAATTGAATTCCTATTTAACAGAAAAAGATTTTGTAATGCTTCAGCCTGCCGAAGTCACTTCTAAAACAAGTCTTTGGAAATTAGGAATTTTCAGTAAAATACCGAAAGTTAGTTATCCTTTTATTGCTACAGGTTATCCTTTTTACATGGTTTTTTCTTATTTCAGAACTAAAAAGAATAGTGAAGGAATATATACCTATTCGTTAGTTGGATCAAAGAAGTTGGCAAATAAATCAAATCATTTTACTGGCAAAATATATGTTTTAATTAATGGTGGTAGTTTTTCGGCTTCCTGTTTATTATCGTCAACTTTAAAAGCAAATAAAGATATTACCTTTGTTGGTGAAGAAACAGGGGGTGGATTTAATACTACTGTTGCCGGATTGTTACCTGTGTTGTCGCTTCCAAATTCTAAATTACCTCTTCGATTGGGTTTAATGGATGTGAAAACTAGTAATCAAACAGATGTTTTTGGTCACGGAATTTATCCTGATAAAGAAATTATTCCAACAATTCTGGATAAAATTGACAACAAAGATCCTGAAATGGAATGGATTTTAAATGACATTAAATCGAAAACTAACTAATTATAGTATTGTCAAAAATATGTATCTTTGGCACACAAACGAACCTCTATGATTACTACAGAAAATACAACTGAATTAGAGCTTTATTTTCAGCAATTCCGAAAGCATATTATTGGAATCGATCAAGAATTTGAATCACCTTTCGGGAAAAAGAAAATCATTTATACCGATTGGACTGCAAGTGGACGTTTATACCGACCTATAGAGGAAAAATTAATAAATGATTTTGGTCCTTTTGTAGCCAATACACACACCGAAACCTCTGTCACTGGAACTGCCATGACAATGGCGTATCATGAAGCAAAGCGAATTATTAAAAAGCATATTAACGCAACTGATAATGACGTTTTAATCAACACAGGAACGGGAATGACAGGTGTAGTGAATAAGTTTCAGCGCATTTTAGGTTTGAAAATTCCTGAAAATTTAAAAGAATTTACAACCATTCCAAAAGATCTAAAGCCAATTGTTTTCATTTCGCACATGGAACATCATTCTAATCAAACCTCTTGGTTGGAAACTATGGCAGATGTAGAAATAATTCCGGCAGGTCAAGACGGCTTGTTTTCTATTGAAAATTTAAAAATCCTTATTGATAAATACCAAGACAGAAGTTTTAAAATCGCTTCTATTACGTCGTGTTCTAATGTAACTGGAATTAAAACTCCCTACCATGAAGTAGCCAAATTGATGCATCAAAATAATGGAGTTTGCTTTGTTGATTTTGCGTGTTCAGGACCTTATGTTTCCATTGATATGCATCCAGAAGATACTGAAAGTTATTTGGACGCAATTTTCTTTTCTCCACATAAATTTTTAGGTGGTCCGGGAACTTCCGGTGTTTTGGTTTTTAATAAAAATTTATACAAAAATAG
>CAISUR010000442.1 GCA_903888655.1 uncultured Bacteroidota bacterium
AATTAAATGTTTTAATTAAAACACTAGCATTCATGTATTTATTATTATTTAAAAAAATCAACTTTTAGATGTAATTATTCCAAATAATATTTTAGTTTTACATTATTATCTAATTTTTTTGAAAAATTAATAGGTTCTATTTTCTGATATATTAAAAATATCAAATTTAAGAATTCACCATAAAAAAGCTCTATTTTTAGAATTGCATACCTATCATCAGTTGAAAATAATCTAAGACATCCTCAAAAAATAATACTATGAAAAAATTCTTCCTTATATGTTTAGTTCTTTTTATTGGAATATATAGTTGTAATGCACAAAGTTTGGGTAGAGTTGGTTCTGCTACCGATATTACTACTACCTGTACTGCAGGAACAGTATTAATGGGCGGTGGTACCGATGTGGATGCTGCTTTTAAATGGATGATAAACAAATCTGGGGGCGGAGATTTTGTTGTTATTAGAGCTACGGGCACTAATGCTTACAATAGTTATATCTATAGTTTGGGTGGAGCAAATTCAGTAGAAACCTTTTTGATAAACACGGTTGCTCAGGCGAATGATGCTACTTTGGTTCAAACCATTATGAAAGCTGAAGCCGTTTTCTTTGCTGGTGGAAATCAAAACGATTATATCACCAATTACAAAGGAACTGCTCTAGGAACTGCATTGGATTATTTAGCCAATACAAAACATGCACCTATTGGAGGAACTAGTGCTGGCATGGCGATACAAGGATATATCTATTATGATGGTATAACGAATGTAAATTCTTCTGATGTATTGCCTAATCCTTATGCATCGGGAACGGGGATTCATTATAATGATTTTTTGCACAATCCTTTTTTACAAAACACTATTTGCGATACACATTTTGTCACCAAAGGAGGCACTACTACCAACGGAATTACTGGAAGACAAGGAAGATTAATGACTTTCTTGGCTCGAATGATTACAGATCAATCGTTGCATGATGTAAAAGGTATTGCTTGCGAAGAAAAAACAGCTATTTGTATAGACGAAAATGGTCTTGGCATGGTGGTTGGACTTGGAAAAGCTTATTTTTTGGAACAATGGTGTGCCGCTCCCGAAACTTGTGTATCTGGTCAGCCCTTGACTTGGACTAATGGTGCTAGAGTATATATCATATCTGGTTCTGGTAGTAATACTGCCTTGCCTACCAATGCACTTTCTTTTGATTTGACAAATTGGACTACTGTTGCTGGAGGAAATTATCAATTTTGGACAGTAAATGCAGGAGTACTTACCATTGGGCAAACTACAGGCACGCCTACCGTATGCTCTTTAAAAGTAAATGAAGTTACTGCAAATCAAGAAATAGTAATAGCTCCTAATCCTTCGCATACAAATACAACGATCACTCTTACCGATTCTGCAATGGCAAGTAACGTTATTGTTTATAATACTTTAGGGCAAAAAATGTTAGAACAATACAATCTTTTTGAAGATAAGCTAATACTTGATATTACTGCTCTACCTGTTGCTACTTATTGTGTAGAAGTACAGCAAGGAGATAAAAAATATCGAACTAAATTAATTAAAAATTAAAAAGGTTTTTTTAAGCGTAGTGAAATGAGGTCTCTTTGTTAGCCTTCTTGCCTAATCAATTTTTGTGGCTAATTTTTTTAAACTTGAATTTATTTTATAAAAACCAAGCGTTGGTTTTGGTGAATTATGGCAATGCTACAGGACAAGAGATTTTAGATTTATCGCGTTACGTTCAAAAAACTGTTTTTGATAAATATGGCATTGCAATTGAAGCCGAGGTGAACGTGATTTAGAGAAATACTCACATATAGAAAAAAGGTTGATGAGTGGATTTAACTGCTTTTTTCTTTGGTTGATTTGTTTATCGAAAGTTAAGGTAATATGTTAAACCATAGGTGGGTTTAGCGGTTCTATTGAACAC
>CAISUR010000443.1 GCA_903888655.1 uncultured Bacteroidota bacterium
CCAGGCATTTGGATTGGTTACTAATTCCATCATGGTTTATGTAAAATTTTAATTGGTAAAGTTGTTTTACGGGATTAGTTGATTTTTGTTACAGTTCCGATTTGTTTTTTTGATTCACCTACTATAGCATATTCAAAGGTATAGGTTTTACCTTTAGTGGAAAGAATGCGCATGGAAATGGCTTTTTCTTCGGCCATACTTCTTGGATGTAATTTTTGAAGAATGAATTCATAATCGTTTACCCATCGTACTGAAGCCGTATCGGTCTTTCCTTGATACGTTTCGATTTGAAGTTTGTCAGTTCGTTGGAACGTTGAAGTTTGTTTTTTTCCTTTGATTTCTCTAACGAATTCAAATGTTCCAGTTTTGAAGTCTTTTGGATTGCATTCTACTTGCTTTTGACAAGATGAAAATAGTAAAATAAATAAAAATAAAATCGGATATTTTGAATTTGAAATTGTCATTGAAATTGTCATTAAAATTTATTGATTTCCATCAAATATTGCTTTTACTATTACAGTCAAACCTTTAAAAGCTAAAAAAACAGAGGTAATGCAAAGAGAACATCCAATGACTAAAACTAGATAATGCCAATTAGTTTGTTTATTCATAAATGCATTATACATTACGCTTGGCCCAATAAACATTAAGGGTAAAGCTCCAAATAAATATTTAACACCTTTGGCTAAAAGTTCTCTATTCGTTCCCATATTAAAAATGAATTTGGACTCCATATCCTCTTTGATTGGCTATGAAATTAACTTCAAAATTAGAATCATTACCTCCAACATTCTTCAATCCGTTGTTGTAAAT
This sequence comes from uncultured Bacteroidota bacterium, assembly GCA_903888655.1. Classification (GTDB taxonomy): domain Bacteria; phylum Bacteroidota; class Bacteroidia; order Flavobacteriales; family Flavobacteriaceae; genus Flavobacterium. Next base: position 814 of record CAISUR010000443.1, read on the forward strand.
ATCAATTCCTTCTTTCATTTTTTTATTTTTTCCTGCAAGAATTGGGATGGATGCGACAACACAACCTGCTCCAATATAGGTCGCTGCAGATGGATAATGAGAATCTGAAACTAAATCTACCACTAAATCACAGATGATTAATGCGCCACCAAATCCAAGCAAAAAGCCTCCATTAGATTCTTTGTTAAGTCCTGATTTAAAAGTCTTATACGCTTTATAATTAGTAAACAATAGTTTTTTTGTTTCTCTCGTAGAAATTTGACTTCCATTTACATAGTATTTTCCTTTTTCTAGTTTGATTTCTTGGGAAAAAGAAATAATTGTAAAAAATAATGCTAGTGTTAAAAGTAATTTTTTCATATTTAGTGTTTAGTAGTTATTTCCAATTTTCAATTGCTATTCGAACGTTTTTATATTTTTTTAATAATTCACCTGCTTTTGCATAATCTACTGGGATTTCTTCCATAATCATTTTAATACCTCTATCAACTAATTTCTCATTACTCAATTGCATGTCGACCATCTTGTTTCCCTTAACTTTACCGAGTTGAATCATGGTTGCCGTTGAAATCATATTCAAGACTAGTTTCTGTGCGGTTCCGGCTTTCATTCGAGAACTTCCTGTTACAAATTCGGGACCGACCACAACTACCACCGGAAATTCTGCGGTTTTAGCTAATGGACTTCCTTCATTGCAAGTAATACACCCCGTAATTATATTATTTTCTTTGCATCGTTCTAATCCAGAAATTACATAAGGCGTTGTTCCTGAAGCTGCTATTCCTATTACAATATCGCTAGAACTTATATTTTGTTCTTGCAAGTCAATCCACGCTTGAGTAGTACTATCTTCTGCATTTTCAACAGCTCTGCGAATGGCTTTGTCACCTCCTGCAATGATTCCGTTGACTAAATCAAAAGGCACACCAAATGTAGGCGGACATTCTGAAGCATCAACAATGCCCAATCTACCCGAAGTTCCAGCTCCAATATAGAAAAGTCTTCCGCCTAGTTTCATTTTCTCAACCACATTAGCCACTAATAGCTCTATTTGTGGTAATGCTTTTTCAACAGCTAACGGAACGGTTTTATCTTCATTGTTAATATTGAATAACAAATCTGCAACCGACATTTGTTCTAAATGTTCGTATTTGGACGATTGTTCGGTGGTTTTGGTGAAGTTCATTTTTTTGCTAGCAAAGGCGCACAGGCGCAAAAATTAAAATAATTTAGTTTTCAAATTTAAGAAATAATACTTAATCAAAATGGAATATTAAAGAATAAAAACTTTGCGACGCTGCGTCTTTTCGAGATTTAATTCTTTACAAAAAACAAGCCAATAAAATTCCTAAAATAATCACAGAGATTTTAAAAATATTAAATTTATGTCCTTCACTGCTTTCAAAAATAATTGTGGACGAAATATGAAATAAGATTCCAATTACAATCGCAGTTATTTCAGTATAATAGTCGTTTAAAAATGGAAAAGTATCGGAAAATAGCGTTCCCAAAGGTGTCATAATTGCAAAGGTAAGCATGAATAAAAATAAGGCTGTTTTATTCAATTCTGCATGAATAAAGAAGGTTGTTAAAATAATAGCAATTGGAAAATGGTGTATGGCAATTCCTAATGCTAATTCATGATGATGTCCTACGGGAAATCCTTCTAATAATGCATGAATACATAAACTAATAAATAATAACCATGGCATTTGACTCATTTTATCATGCCCATGAACGTGCCCATGCTCTGCACCTTTTGAAAAAAACTCTAAGATGATTTGGAATAAAATCCCAATCATTATAAAAATTCCGACTCTTGTATTTCCGGTATTGTAAACGTCTGGAAGCAGATGCATCACTGTTAAAGAAAGCAGAAAAGATCCACTAAATGCCAATAATAATTTAAGATTTGTTTTGTCTTTAGGTTGTAGCCAAAGTGCAAAAGAAAATCCAATTAAAACGGAAAGTAGTGGTAAAATGTAGTTCATTTATAAGTTTATTAGGTTGTATGGTTGTTAGTTAAATGGAATAATATACAAATAAGCAACTAACCAAATCACGCTATTTAAAAATCATAATTAATCGTTCACTGGTATTTTTATGATATTTTTTTAGTTTATAATCGCCAAAAGTATCCAATAAATAAATTCCTGCTTCTTCCATCATTTTGGTGAAATCTTGTAAAGTCAAAGCTCTCACTTTTTCTTCATAATGAAATTTCTGTCCCTGATCTTCAAAATCAATTTCTTTAATGATGAATCCGTCTTTGAGATAACGTTTCAAATGAAAATCAATCTCTTCAACCGTTTTAGTTTCTTCAGCAATTAAATTATCTAACACAAAGGATACGTTCATAAAGTCAATTACCGCAAATCCATACTCGGAAAGACTTTCCTTTATGGCAATCAAGGTTTTTAAATTGTCTTCATCGCCGTCAAAATAACCAAAACTGGTAAACAAATTGAAAACGGCATCAAACTTTTCTTCAAAAGGCACCCGCATGTCATGAACTTTAAATTGTAAAGTATCATTGGCGTTTTTAGAGGCAATTTCAATACTGTTTTCAGATAAATCAACACCAAGAACGGTAAACCCTAATTGGTTTAAATAAATGGAATGACGTCCTTTTCCACAGGCTAAATCTAATACTTTTGCATGTTCTGGCAAATTAAGATAGTGCGTTAGATTATCCATGAAAACCTGAGCTTCACGGTAGTTTCTATCTTTGTATAAAATATGATAATAAGGCGTGTCAAACCAAGATGCAAACCATGAAGATTCTTGATTGTTGATTTGAGAATGTTGATTTGAGATTTTTGACATTAATTCTTGTACATAAAATTCTTAACGTGCAAATTTAATGTATTTTTGCAGTTATTGCATAAGATAATTTAGAAACATCGAAGTCCTTCGACTGCGCTCGAGATTACAGTATAGTTTAAAATAAGAATGGAAAATTTTAAAATGATTGCCAAAACCTTTTTTGGTTTTGAGGAAATACTTGCTAAAGAGCTACAACAATTAGGTGCTCAAGAAGTTGAAATAGGTACAAGAATGGTAAGCTTTAAAGGAGATAAAGGATTTATGTATAAAGCCAATTTGTCTTTGCGTTCTGCTTTAAAAATCTTAAAACCAATTTATTATTTTAGAGCGAAAACCGACGCACTATTGTACAAAGGAATACAAGGAATTGATTGGAGTAAGTATTTGAATGCAAATCAAACCTTTGTTGTTGACACTACCATACATTCAGATAATTTTAAACATTCGCAGTTTGTTTCTCAAAAAGCAAAAGATGCGATTGTAGATCAATTTCGAGAAAAATCTGGAGTTCGACCAAGTGTTGATAAAGACTTTCCCGATTTAAGAATAAACATACATATTGATCGTGATCAAGTGTCGGTAGCATTAGATACTTCGGGTGCTTCTCTGCATCATCGAGGGTATAGAACCTCCACAAATATAGCGCCTATCAATGAAGTACTGGCAGCAGGAATGTTATTACTTTCGGGGTGGGAAGGTAAATCGGATTTTCTAGATCCTATGTGTGGTTCGGGAACAATTTTGGTTGAAGCCGCTATGATTGCCTGTAATATTCCGGCCAATATCAATAGAAAAGAATTTGCTTTTGAAAAATGGAACGATTGGGATAACGATTTGTTTGATCAAATTATTGATGCTTTATTAAAACGAACAAGAGAATTCCATTACAGCATTAAGGGGTATGATAAAGCTCCGAGTGCTGTTAGTAAAGCTAAAGATAATATAAAAAATGCCAATGTTGAAGAATATATTTCTGTCGAACAGCAAAACTTTTTCGACACAAAAAAAGAAACAGAAGGCCCGCTTCAAATGGTATTTAATCCACCGTATGGAGAACGTCTAGATATTGACTTGGAGCGCTTTTACAGAGAAATGGGTGACACTATGAAGCAGAATTATCCGGGAACTAATGCTTGGTTTATTACGGCTAATTTAGAAGCGCTAAAATTTGTTGGATTAAAGCCCTCGAGAAAAATTAAATTGTACAACGGTAGTTTGGAAGCCCGTTTGGTTAAATATGAGATATATGAAGGGAGTAAGCGAAGTAAATTTTTAGCAATTTATTAATTTTTTTTGTAATTTTTAAAAACTTAATATTTACTTAATATTTTTTTTTGTTAAAAGCAATAATCAAAATAATGTGGATTGTATATAAAATGCTTATATACAGTAATTTAAAACATCATTTAATCTCAGAAAAATAATTTTGCAAAGTTGGATTTTATAGATATCTTTGTTCTCTTGAAATTTTTATAAAAAAAATAAATATGAAAAAAATTACTTTGTTGTTGCTGATTTTTGTCAGTACTTGTTTGAATGCTCAAAATATTCTTTCAACCTCAAGGCAGTCATCTACTTTATTGTTACCACCACCAAGTGCGCCAGTGGTTACTCCTACATCACAAACAATATGTTCTGGAAGCTCAATTACACCAATTAACATTACAAACGGAAATGGAGCTGGTATACTTAACGGCGGTTTTGAAACAGGAAGTATAAGTCCATGGACAATTAACTCGATTAGTCCCTCTCCTGCGGTTAGTACTACTTTGAAACATTCAGGAACATATGCAGCAGTATTGGGTAGTTATCAAGGAACTCCTTTACCTACAGCTATATTTGGAGATTCTTCTTTTTATCAAACATTTGTTGTTCCTAGTGGTGGTGCAACTTTAAGTTATTGGTATAGACCATATTCTGAAGATACCATTGATTATGATTGGCAAGATGCATATATTACTGATGCTAATGATAATGTTTTGGCTACAATAATGCATGTTTGCACTAATACCCAGGTCTGGACTCAAGTAAATTATGATTTAGCATCTTTTGTTGGTCAAACAATTAGAGTAAAGTTTTTAGTTCATGGTGATGCTGGAGGTGATGCAACAAACATGTATGTTGATGATGTTGTAATGACTCCAAAAACTACTTTTACGTGGACAAGAAATAATACATCCACAGTAACTGGAATTGCAGCTAGTGGTTCTGGAAATATTACAGGAACTTTAACTAACACAACAAGTTCGCCAATAACAGTTACTTTTTCATTTATTGCTACAAATAGTTGCTGTTCTAGTAGTGTAACGACCGCTACCGTTGTAGTTAATCCGAATTCAAGTGATTCAACAACCATTGCGGCCTGTGGTAGTTATACTTGGTCTGCGAATGGCATAACTTATACATCATCTGGAACTTATAGTTATCTAAGCGGTTGTGTGAATAAAACTTTAAATCTAACAATCACTCCAAGCACCTCCGATACTACAACTACATCAGCTTGTGGTAGTTATACATGGCCAGTAAATGGAATTACATACACGTCATCTGGTACTTACTCTTTCGTAAATGGATGTAATACTACATATTTGAATTTAACTATTACGCCAAATACTTCTCATACAACAACATTGACATCATGTGATTCATTCACTTGGGCGGTTAACAATGTTACATACACTACTAGCGGAACCTATACTTATGTGAATGGATGTGATACTCAAATATTAAATTTAACTATCTCTCCACTAACTTCAAATACTACAACAGCTACTGCTTGTACCACTTATTTATGGGCTGTAAATGGCAACACATATGATACAACTGGTTTATATACTTACGAAAATGGGTGTGCTACTCAATATTTAGACTTGACCATTACGGGTCCAATTGAAACTACAACAACAGCCTCGGCTTGTGGTAGTTATACTTGGTCTGTGAATAATGTTACCTATACAACGAGTGGAACTTATAACTATTTAAGCGGTTGTAATTCTCAAATTTTGAATTTAACAATTACACCAAATACTTCGAACACGACTAGTGCTTCTGCGTGTGATAGTTATACTTGGTCGGCCAATAATACCACCTACACTTCAAGTGGGACTTATACTTATGTAAATGGTTGTGATACTCAAATATTAAATTTAACCATTACCCCAAGTGTAAATAATACAACAACGATTTCAGCTTGCGATAATTATACATGGTCTGTAAATCAAACAATTTATTCTACAAGTGGAACTTATACCTATGTAAATGGATGTAATACTCAAATATTAAATTTAACTATTACTCCAAGTACTACTAATACAGTTACTGTTTCAGCATGTGATAATTATACTTGGTCAGTAAATGGAACAACTTATACAAATTCAGGGACTTATACTTACGTAAATGGTTGTGATTCTAAAATCTTAAATTTAACAATTACACCAAGTACTTCAAATACAACCAGTTTTTCAGCTTGTGATAGTTATACATGGCCGGCAAATGGAACTACTTATACTACAAGTGGAACTTACACCTACATAAATGGTTGTGATACGAAAACTTTGGTATTAACTATAACCCCAAGTACAACAAACGTCACTTCAGTATCAGCATGTGGCAGTTACACATGGAGTGTAAATGGAACTACATACACATCGGGAGGTACCTATACCTATGTTAATGGTTGCAATACTCAAACATTAAACCTAACTATTAATCCAGGGGCAACAAATACGACATCAGCGTCGGCTTGTGGAACTTACACTTGGTCAGTTAATGGAACGACCTATACAACAAGCGGTACATATTCGTATGTAAACGGTTGTAATACGCAGGTATTAAATTTAACGATTACTCCAAGTACTACAAACAGCACACCAGTTACTTCATGTGATAGTTATACATGGTCGTTAAATGGAACTACGTATACCTCAAGTGGAGTTTACACTTATGTAAATGGATGTGACACTCAAATATTAGATTTGACCATAACTCCAAGTACTTCAAATACAACACCAGTAATAGCATGTGATAGTTACACTTGGTCAGTTGATGGAAATACTTATTCATCTTCTGGTGTGTATACCTTCGTAAATGGATGTGATACTCAAGTATTAGATTTAACAATTAATTCAACAACCTCTCATACTTCAGTCGTATCGGCATGTAATAGTTATACTTGGGATGGACCTCTAGGCGATGGATCTACTTATACAACAGGTGGTATTTATACTAATACAACTACTAATGCTGGAGGCTGTCCTCATACAGAGACATTAGATTTAACAATTACACCAAGTACTTCAACTACAACTACAGACTCAGCATGTGATAGTTATTTCTGGTCTGTTAATGGAAATACTTATACATCTTCTGGTGTGTATACCTTCGTAAATGGATGTGATACTCAAGTATTAGATTTAACAATTAA
>CAISUR010000444.1 GCA_903888655.1 uncultured Bacteroidota bacterium
TCCGTTATTAATATTAGAAAGGTTTACATACAAGCGATCTGCAAAACTAAAACCATTTGGATTTTGATAACAAAGCCAAGTTTTAGAAACGTTTGAATTATTCTGTAAAGCATTTCTAAAACCATTTACATCATTACCAAAGTAATCCACAAAAAGCATAGTATATTGACCTGAATAATAGTTTATACAATGATTTACATTATAATTTGTAAGTATTGAATTGATAGCAGCGTCTGTGGTTGAAGTCCCTTCACTAGGTGAACCCATAGGGGAATTAACAACACTTATGTTAAAACCACTTACAAAATCAATTTGAATTTGTGTTGCATTTGAAGCAATACTAAATAAAATGACAATCAATTGTAGTAATCTTTTCATAATTAAAAATTAAATTCATCGTAAATATACAAATATCTTTTTAAAATTAATTTGTTTGCCAATTGAACTATAAAAATATACTTTTGTCCTCGTATTAGGTTGTGCCTTTGATTTTTCAGAGGAACATTAAAAGGGAATTGGGTTATTGATGATTGCAGAGTAAGAAATTTTGATTGATAAAGTATAATCTGAAATCAAAATCAAGTTTCATAAATCAAAAATCCCAAGCTGTACCCGCAACTGTATGCTAAAAAGCTTGTTGTTATCTACAAAAGTCACTGTTGTGATATTAGATTTTAGATGTCAAATACTAATTGTAGTTAGTATTATAATTTAAAATAGTATTTGATGAGAAATTTAAATTTAAAATCAAATATCCTAGATCTAATATTAAATGGGAAGACCAACAACAAGACGCAAGCCAGGAGACCTGCCAATTACATTGAGTATCAAACTTTCGGGAAAAAAGGTTTGGGTATGGGTAATTCTATGCTTTTATCCCACTATTATTAAAATTAGTAGTAACTAAAAAATGAACAAAAATTTCATTCGTTTCAGTGCGTTTTTTGCATTGGTAACAACTTGTGGCTTTGCCCAAGAAAAAAGGATTCCACCAAAGTGAATCAACTTCAAGAAGTGGTCATTTCAGACACCAAATTTGCACAAAGCAAAGAAAAATCAGGAAAAGTAATCACCAAAATTGCGGCAGAAGAACTCCAAAAAAAATCTGGGCAATCACTAGCCACAATCTTGAGTTCGGTGGCTGGAGTAGAAATTAACGGAAATCAATCGGCCAACGGAAAAAACCTTGGCTACTACATTCGAGGCGGAAAAAACCAACAAGTTTTAATTTTAATCGATGGAAATCCCGTTACTGATGCTTCGGGAATCAGTTTTGAATTTGATTTGCGTTTGCTTCCTATTGACCAAGTAGAAAGTATTGAGATTATGAAAGGAGCTGCCAGTACACTTTATGGTTCTGGTGCAGCAACAGCTGTAATTAACATTACTTTGAAAAAATCAAGCAAAAAACCACTTCAAGCCAATACTTTTATCAACATCGGTTCGAATAATACTGCGTCCAATCATAAATATAACGGGCAAGATTTTAATCAAGGATTTTCAGTGAATGGAACCGTTAAAAAAGTTACTTATTTAGCCTCTTTAACTAGTACAGAGACCCGTGGAATGTCTCAAATAGCCGAGCCAACTCCTGATTCTAACTATGATAAAGATCGATTTTCAAGAATTAATTATAGGTCAAAAGTAGGGTTTAACGTCACAAATAAGTTGACTTTAGATTTTTTTGGAAACTACGACAAAGTGAATAATGATTATGATTTTCCTTTTGATAACAGCGGAAATGACGATACCAATTTGAATACTTCAAAAACGGAACAGTTTCGTTTTGGATTTTCTCCCAAATACAAATATGATAAAGGGGAATTTAATTTGAATTCGAGTTTCAGCAAAATCCAAAGGGAGTACCAAGAATTTAATTCCTATACAGCAGCTATTGATTATTCGATGTATCAAGCTAGAAGCGTGAATGTCGATGCTTTTAATAAATATAAATATAATGATCGCTTTAGTATGATTACCGGTGTTAATTATCAATTTCACGATATGAAAAGCATGACACCGTATAGTACTATTGCTAGAGACTCGACTAAATTCAATATGATTGATCCTTATGTTACGGGAGTTTATTCATCCAATTTTGGTTTGAATATCAATGCAGGTGCCCGATTGAACATTCACAGCCAATATGGCAATCAATTAGTGTACAATATTAATCCATCCTTTAATTTAGGAAAACAAATTCCGGTAAAATTACTGACATCGCTAAGTACCGCTTTTGTTACTCCAAGTTTGTATCAATTGTATTCAGAATACGGAAAGTCGACACTAACTCCCGAGAAAAATACTACAATCGAATCTGGATTTGAAGTCGCGTTATTCCATAAAAAAGTGACTGTAAATACGGTTGGATTTTATCGGGAGCAAAATAATTCCATTGGATTTGATGCCACCTATCATTATACCAACATCGACGGGATAAACAAAGCAAAAGGAATTGAAGCAGGAATTAATTATGCCTTAACCTCTAAAGTAAATTTGAATTCAAATTATACCTTTACACAAGTGGATGAAGCCTTGAATCGCTTAATTCCGAAGCATAAAATAAATAGTTCTATTGATTTTTCGGCTACTAAAAGATTGTTTTTTAATGCCAATTATCAGTATATCGACGTACGAAAAGATGCTTTTTTTGACGGAAACACCTATGCCACAGTATTTACAAAATTGGGTTCCTACCAGTTATTCAATGTTTTAGTAAAATATGAATTGGTAATAACACGGTTATCGGTTTTTGGAACGGTCACCAATATTTTTAATGAAGATTTTGTCGAAAATATTGGATATGCAACCCGAGGAAGAAATTTCAAATTAGGGTTGAATATTACTTTATAATAACATAGTACAATTTTTTAAAGCGCTTTCAGAGTAATTTTCTTTGGAAGCGTTTTTTTTTTTAAATCTTCATATAATATAACCACATAGAAACATAAGATTGTATTGCGTATAGAGATTTGGATAGAAAAGTTTTTTTTATACATAGCTTATGTGTACTATATAAAAACGAAGTTTCTTTTATAAATCAAAAAACTATGTTTCTATGTGGTTAAAAAACAATCATGCTATGAATTAGCATTTACTATTTTAAAAATATTGAAGTACCTTGTAACAAAATAAATAGTGTTTCGTCTTTACTACATAACCAACCAACAAATGCAACAAAACGAGTTCATAAAGATAGTTTCACCATTTAAAGATCGACTCTTTAGATTGGCAAAACGTCTACTCGTGAGCACCGAAGAAGCAGAAGATGCCACTCAAGAAGTTCTGGTGAAACTATGGACAAAACATGATTCGTTGCACGAATTGAAAAGTGTAGAAGCTATGGCAATGACGATGACTAAAAATTATTGTCTTGATCAATTAAAGTCGAAACGTGCCGGCAACATGTCAATTGTACATAATAATTACACCGACAATCAAGCGAGTTTGCAACAGAAATTAGAAGACGAGGACAGCTTGAGTTGGGTAGAGAAAATAATCAATGATTTGCCCGAACAGCAAAAATTGATTGTTCAAATGCGAGATATTGAGCAATATGAATTTGAATATATTGCCAAAATATTAGAAATGAATGAAACTGCAGTTCGCGTTGCCCTTTCAAGAGCTCGTAAAACGATAAGAGAAATAATGACCAAAACACATAATTATGGCATTGGATAATATAGAAAAATTAATTGACAAATACTTTGAAGGAGAAACAAGTATTGCCGAAGAAAATGAATTGAAACTTTATTTTTCTTCCTCAGATGTTGCGCAGCATTTGAAACAATACCAACTCATGTTTGGGTATTTCGCTCAAGCAAAAGAACAACAGTTTACGCAAGAGATTCCATTACAAACTAAAAAACGAAATGTCGTAATGTGGTTATCTATTGCTGCCTCGGTTGTAATATTGTTAGGAGCAGGAATGTTTAAATATCTTGAAAATAGCAGCACACCCAATCAGTTTGTAGCTTGTAATGCCGAAGATAGTCCGGAGTTAGCTTTGGAACAAACGCAAAAAGCTTTGGCATTAGTTTCAGAACATTTGAACACCGGAATTCAAACTGTGAGTTATATTAACGAGTATGAAAACTCAAAAAATAAAATTTTTAAACAATAATCATCCACCTGTCGACAGTCAGGTTAAAAAACGAATAGAAATCATGAGAAAAGTAATTTTAATTATCGCATTAGTTGTAACAAATACCATTTTTGCACAATCAGTTTTTGATAAATTTGATAATCAAGACGACATTACCACGGTAATTGTAAACAAAAAAATGTTTTCAATGTTGAGTAAAGTCGATACCAAAGACAAGCAATCACAGCAGTATCTTGCTTTAATAAAAAAGTTAGATAATTTGAAAGTTTTTGTCACTGCAAACACTAAAAAAAGCAACGAGATGCGTACTACCGCCGACAAATACATCAAAACAACTGGTTTAGATGAGTTGATGCGTATTAATGAAAAAGGTAAAAACGTAAAAATTTATGTAAAATCGGGTGCTGTAGATTCACAAGTCAAAGAACTTTTAATGTTTATTGAGGGTTCAGGAAAAGAACAATCGGTTTTGATGTCATTAACGGGAAATTTTGATCTAGACGAGTTATCGGCATTAACCGATAAAATGAATTTGCCTGGTGGTGCCGAATTGAAAAAAGCAAGTAAAAAGTAAAAAGTAAAATCAATGTCAATTTCAATTTCAAAAATCAAATTCAATTTTGATAATTGTCAATAAAATCAAAAATTATGAAAAAGATATTTTTTTTAACCATTGCTTTGAGTCTAGTGGTAGCAAGTTGTAATTCAAAGCCAAGTCTTCAAAAGTACTTTGTTGACCATCAAGAAAAACCAGGTTTTTTAGCATTAGATGTATCGCCAAGCATTTTGAAGCTAGACAAAACCAAATTAACTCCTGAGCAAAGTAAAGCTTTAGCATCATTTGACAAAATGAACATTTTAGCTTATAAAATAGACCCAAAACACAAAGAAGAATTTGATGCAGAACGGAAAAAAGTAACCGAAATCCTAAAAGATACCGTGACTTATCAACAATTGGTTAAGTATGGATCGGGAAAAGACGGTGCCTCGATGAATTTTATAGGAACCGAAAATCATATTAGTGAGTTCATTTTATATGGAACTAAAAGCGATAACGGATTTGCTATAGTGCGAATTTTAGGAAAAGATATGAATCCAGCCGATGCTATGACCTTGCTGTCGGTATTAAAAAGCGCTAATGTAGATATGAAACAATTGGAGGCCTTAAAAGGATTTATGAAATAATAAAAATTTGAGGTTAGTTGTTAATTAAGGTTGTCGGTTTATTCGGCAACCTTATTTTAGTGGCTGCTAGTATTTTTAATTTTTAAGTAATTATCAGGAGTCATAACAGCTAGAAAACTATTTTTAAAATCTTTTGTATTTCGAGTTAGAATAATGTCAATTTCTTTATTTAATTCAGCAGAATAATTTTGTAGCGCATCCTCAAAATCTTTGAAATTGGAATTCAAAGCTTGAACAATAACATTTTTATCCACTATTAATATTTCTGTAATTGAAACTAATAATTTTAGCTTTTCGATTACTTTTTCCTGTTTAGCGGTTTGTCGCAGCAAATAGTAAACATTACTTAAAATTACAGGAGTTATAAAGCCTTTTATTTCTTCAGACTCACAAAGAGAGAAAATTTTTGCAGCATTTTCAGCAAAAGGCTCTCTGTCAAAAAAGAAATCAAGAATTACATCGGTATCTATTAGAACTCGTGTCATTGATTATAAATATTTTTCAGACAAACGATTGGTCAATTCTTTTTTATAATCAAAGTTTTTTGGAGCAGTAAAAGAACCTTTCATAGCTTTTACTATTGGAGTCAATTCAATTTCAGTTGAATTGCTTTCATTCGTTAGTGCTTTCAAATAATTTTCGATTAGACTTGATAAACTTCGCTCTTTATCTTTAGCATATTTTTTCGCTTTTTCGATTACATCTTGTTCTATTGTCAATGTTAACTTAGTGTTCATAATAATGATTATTAGATAATAAGTAAGCAAATATAGATAGATAATTTATTACGTGCAAATATTTCTATAATAACACGTGTAATTTGTTTTTATTTAAAAAAATAGAATTATGAAAGCATTGACCTTAAAATGCTTGTCGGTTTTTTCGACAGGCTTGTTTTTTGTTTCCATAGGATGCTAAAAGTATTTAGTTTTTAGTCAACCTTATTTTAGGAATGTACGACAGCTATAATTGATGAAATGATTCCTTTCGGTCTTGTCATTTATTTTGAATGAGTTTTTGGTTTTTAATTTACATTCGACATTTTCAGGTTTGGCTTTACATGTTGAATTGTTAAATGTAGATGAACCAAGACCAAGTCTTTACAAAAACAAACTAAACTTTAATTAAATACATTTCCGATTTCCGAAAATCCCAAGCCACGCTATTGACGCAAACGGCTGTTGGGCGATCGTATTTTTATTTATGTTCGCCTAAGTATTCATATTCTTCATAATTTTCGTCAAATGGTTTTTGTTGGATAAAACGTAAACAATCTTCGGGTTTTGTATCATAATCCTTCAATTGTTCTAACATTTCATTTATTTTTAACCTCCAATTTTCATAAGCATTTATTTTTGGTTCAAGATAAACGTCATAAGTAAATTCTTTTATTAATTTATCACGTTTTTCTTTTGCTTCTTTTATAATTACATTATGCCAAGTAATTATTGAACCATATTTTTTTTTGAAACTAGATGTTGTTTTTTTTAATTGTTGTCTTGCATATCTTGTTGTCCATTCTTCTATATCAAATACTACTTTTTGATGAAGAATTAAAATTGTATCTTTTGTTAAATTATATGATTTTGTTTTCTCAAGAACTGGAACAAAATATATTTTTTCAAATAGTTTTTTTTGATCTTTTTTCGTTTTTGGAATATCAATAATTACATTGAAATTTGAAGCAATACAAGCACAAAATTTTGCTTTTTCGCAATCTCTTTCTGCAAATTCAATAGTTCTTCCATCAAGTTTAAAATCGCTTAAATTTAATTTTAAGTTTGGTTGCCAAAATATATGAACACTATCTTCCATTCTACCATTTGTTTGACAATAAGCGAAATTAAAAGTTAATAAAAATAATAAAATTTTAAATATTTTCATTTTTCCATTTTTTGAGGTAATATGTCGCCCAACTTATTTATAGAAGCCATAAAACAGCTCTAATCCTCCCTTATTTGGGTCTATTTGTGCACGGTTTTATTTTTTTCTTTTCAAATATATTAAATTTTAATACCCTTATTCAATAATTTAAAATAAGAAACAATTTTGTTTAACAAAGGATACTTCACGTTTTTTTGATTTACTAATTTGAGATTTAAAAAGGAGTAGGGTTTAAAAACAACAAAACCCTCTTTTTCAAGAAGGTTTTGTTATGTGACCACGGTGGGATTTGAACCCACACGCCCTTGCGAGCACCACCCCCTCAAGATGGCAAGTCTACCGTTTCTCCACGTGGCCTAAAATGAAAAAAGTCAAGCAATTTGCTCGACTTTTTTGTGACCTGGCTGGGGCTCGAACCCAGGACCCCATCATTAAAAGTGATGTGCTCTACCAACTGAGCTACCAAGTCATTGATTGAAGAAATTTTTATAAAAAAAAAGTGACCTGGCTGGGGCTCGAACCCAGGACCCCATCATTAAAAGTGATGTGCTCTACCAACTGAGCTACCAAGTCATTTGCATTTCTTCAATGCGGGTGCA
>CAISUR010000445.1 GCA_903888655.1 uncultured Bacteroidota bacterium
CGGGTGGTGGCTGTGGCTGTAATTAACTTTTGAACTAAAGACTATGAAAAATAAAATATTCCTATTGCTTATAGCTATTGTAGGTTTTAGCTATGCTCAAGAAAAAAAGGATTCCACAGCCATATTTAAAAAACGTGTCTTGGACGCTACAGAGGTTGATTTTGTTTCTAGTTACTACAATCAAAATGGAAGTCATGCTGCTGTTTCTGGAGGAATAGGAACCGAGAAACTAACTGATTTTGCTACTAATATTGTGGTGGCAACACCATTAAATGATGATGATGTATTGACTTTTGACGTAGGAGTTTCTGCTTATACTTCGGCATCGTCTAGTAATGTCAATCCGTTTCCTACTTCATCTTCTTCTACAGGAGCGTCTGGACAAACAACAGAGGTATTGGCAAGTAACCCAAAAGGAACTCCTTGGCAAGGTTCGTCAGGTGCTTCTGGTAAAGGTGAATTATATTCTTTGAATAGTTCATACAGTCATAGTAGTAATGATAGAAACTTTATATGGAATGCCGAAATATCTTTATCGAATGAGTATAATTATAGTTCTAGAGGACTTGGTGGTGGAATTACTAGATTGTTTAATGATAAAAACTCCGAAATATCTGTAAAAGTAAATGCCTATTTTGACAATTGGAAAATCATTTACCCAACTGAATTGAATGAATATAACTCCTATGGAAATAGCTTTTTAACCAGCGGACATTTCAAAGGGGTAATAGTCTATGATCAAAACGGAAATAAAAGTAGTCTTTACCGCCCGACTACATTTCAACCATGGAATTCTAATGTGAGGGATTCCTATTCTAGTTCCATTAGTTTTTCACAAGTAGTTTCAAAAAGAATGCAGTTCTCTTTGTTCTTTGATTTATTACAACAACAAGGAATGTTGTCCACTCCTTATCAAAGAATGTATTTTGCGGATAAAGTTCATTATTTTATTGGCGATAAACAATTTATTCCGATTTATCAAAGTCCCAACAATACTGGCGTTTATGAACTGGCAGATGATATTGAACGATTGCCTTCCAAACGCTTTAAATTGCCCATTGGTTTGCGATGGAATTATTTTATCAATGAAAAAGCAACTGTGCGAACCTACTACCGATACTATCAAGATGATTGGGGCATAAAGGGACATACATTTAATATTGAGTTGCCAATAAAAATCAACGACCTTTATACGGTTTATCCAATTTACCGATATTACGTTCAAACCCAATCCAAGTTTTTTGCCCCTTTTGAACAACATCTGTCAACAGAACAATATTATACTTCCGATTATGATTTGTCGGCATTTTCAGCCAATCAATATGGTTTTGGAGCAACCTATACCGATTTGTTAGAGAAGTTTTCCATATTCGGTTTAGGATTAAAGAATATCGATTTTAGATTCAATCACTACAACAGAAGTGATGGATTAAGTGCTAATATCGGAACTATAGCGTTTAAGTTTTTAGCGAATTAAAATATAGGAATATTTTGTTTAAAATTATTATGTTTCTAGAAGAACTGTCAAAATTATTTTGGCAGTTTTTTTATGCTAAAAAGTAGTACATTTGAATTGTAATTAACACGACAATTCATTTTTTTAACCACAGAAATAATTAGAAGAACAAACCACAGACCACAAACAATAAACCACAAACAACAAAATGAAACAAGCAACTCTTATAGTAAAACTTACAATCAGAGTGTGCTTGTTCCTTATTTTTCAAGGATGTAGTAAAAGCTATGATAACGTAGTAACACCAACACCAGTTGCGCCAGTAGTTCCCACAGATGGTTTTGTTCCCGTTGCTACCGCCGATATTGTCATGTATGAAATTAATCCTGCAGCGTTTAGTACGGCTAAGAATCTGCAAGGAATTACCAATAGACTGGATAACCTTAAAGCTTTAGGAATAAATACGATTTGGATTATGCCTATTTTCCCAATAGGAGTAACGAATTCTTTTGGTTCATTGTACTGTGTAAAAGATTATACTTCGGTAAGAAGTAGTTTAGGAACATTGCAAGACCTTAAAACCTTAGTATCTACTGCCCATCAAAAAGGAATTGCTGTGATTTTAGATTGGGTTGCTAATCATACTTCCTGGGACAACACTTGGATAACGGCACATCCTAGTTGGTATACCCAAAACAGTAATGGGCAAATCATCAGTCCCGCAGGAACGAATTGGAATGACGTTGCCGATTTGAACTACAACAAC
>CAISUR010000446.1 GCA_903888655.1 uncultured Bacteroidota bacterium
ATTATTAAAATTAAAGATAATCTAAAATTAGTCAATAAAGTTGAAGAACTGACGGTGCAACTCGAACAAAAATTTAGTTTTGAAAATACTATTGTTGGACAAAGTGATGCTATAAAAAATGTATTTAATAAAATTAATAAAGCGATTACGACCAACATTAATGTTTCCATAATGGGAGAAACAGGAACTGGAAAAGAAGTTGTTGCCAAAGCCATTCATTATAATTCAGACAAGAAAAACAAACCCTTTGTGGCAGTAAACATGGCTGCAATTCCCAAAGAATTAGTCGAAAGCGAGTTTTTTGGGCACGAAAAAGGTGCATTTACGGGTGCTGATAACAAACGAATTGGACGATTTGAGCAAGCTGACGGGGGCACTATTTTTCTTGATGAAATTGCCGAATTGGATTTGAATTTACAAAGTAAACTACTGCGCGTTTTACAAGAAAGAGAAGTAACTAGAGTTGGCGGAAAGGAACGAATAAAGTTTAATGCACGATTGATTATTGCAACCCATAAAGATTTAGCGCAAGAAGTTAAAAAAGGCAATTTTAGAGAAGATTTATACTACAGAATTATTGGATTACCCATAGAGCTTCCTCCTTTGAGAGATCGAGGAAATGACAAACTTTTATTAGCCAAATATTTCATCGATTTGTTTGTAAAAGAAAACAAAATGAAATCACTTTCTATTTCGAAAGAAGCAAAAGAACAGCTTATGAAATATACTTTTCCGGGAAATATTAGAGAGTTAAAATCAATTGTGGATTTGGCTTGCGTCATGTGTGATGGAAAAGAAATTTTAGCCAACGATTTAACCTTTTCAAGTGTCGGCGAAACCGATTTTTTATTGTCAGAAGAAAAAACATTGAAAGAATACACTTCAGAAATTATTCTTCATCATTTAAAGAAAAATAATAATGATGTATTGAAAACAGCAAAAAAGTTAGACATTGGAAAATCTACAATTTATAATTTAATTAAAAATTAAAGCAATAAAGATATGAAAGTAGCTTCATTACTAGTTAAGAAAAATGAATTCGTTAAAGAAAAAAACGACGAAAACATGGATTTTAATAATGCTCAATTAGTGTTAGGATTCGGATCGGGTGCATTGGTTTCGCAATCAGAATCGTATGAAAAAATAAAAGAAAAATTTCCAAATGCTCAAATAGCAATTTGTTCTTCGGCAGGCGAAATTTTTGATTTAGAGGTTTTAGACGATACAATTTCTGTTGTTGCTATTGAATTCTCATCTTCAACTATAAAAACTTCAAAAGTAAATATTGATTCATTTTCCAACAGTTTTGATGCAGGTAAAGCGTTAGTTGAGAATTTACCTTATGAAAATTTAAAAATGGTTTTTGTACTTTCTGATGGAGGAAAAGTGAATGGAAGCGAATTGGTAAAGGGAATGAATACTGCAAAGCCTGAAGGAACATTAATAACTGGTGGTTTGGCCGGTGATGGAACAAAATTTGAAAAAACATTTGTCGGGTTAAATTCTATTCCAATTTCAGGTGAAATTGTTGCCATAGGTTTTTATGGAGACAAATTGGTTTTATCTCATGGCTCTATTGGTGGCTGGGAAAGTTTTGGATTAGAACGAACAGTTACCAAATCAAAAGATAATGTGCTTTTTGAAATCGATACTAAAAATGCACTTGATTTGTATAAAAATTATTTAGGAAAATATGCTGAGGAATTACCAGGTTCGGCTTTA
>CAISUR010000447.1 GCA_903888655.1 uncultured Bacteroidota bacterium
TTCAAAATTCATTTTTCTAAAATAATCACCATAATACGTTACCATTTCTTGGGATGGAGTATCATATAGAAACCACTTAAGTATCTTTTTAGTAATTAAATAAGGAATGTTTTTCTGCTCAAATATGATATCAACCAAATCATCGGCTTTCCAGTTTCCGGTTTTGCCAAAATAAGTTTTATCGCTATTGTCTTCAATAAATCTTCTATAGACTGCTGCGTCTTCCCCAAGATTCAATCCTGCTAAAGCTCGAGCACCATTTTTAATATCGCTTTCAGTATAATTTCCGATGCCTAAGGTGAATAATTCTAATAATTCACGACTTAGATTTTCGTTATAACTTCCTTTTTTATTGTCAACGTTGTCTAAATACTTAACCATGGCATTAGACTTAATAATCTTTTTGGTTAATTCTTTAAAGTTTCCAAAAGCATTCTCCCGCAAAATCATATTGTGTTGATAGACCCAATAATTAACTTTTACTTTTTGTGAGGTAGCCACAAAATGATTGTGCCAAAAACAAACCATTTTTTCACGCAAAGGAAAAGCGTCGTTTCTCATTTTGTCAATCCACCAGGATTTGAGTTCACTAGAATTTCGGAGTTGTTGTTTTAGTACTTTTTTTCCTTCTGCCGAAGTTGTTTCTTTAATTCTATTTCTAAATTCTTTTAACTCGGCTAATGTCTTTGGGTCATCTTCTAAAAATTGAGGTAGATGTTTCTCATATTTTGATGCAAACGATTGTTTTAAGAATTTTTCAATTCCTAAACTTTCAATTTGAGCTGCTTGCTTGCTTGAGAAACCTAAACGTAACGACCAAAGATTGCTTTTGTTCATAATATTGGTAAAAGAATAATGCTAATTTGACTTGAAATTATTGATAAGGTTTAAAGAGTAAATGGAAGAATAAAAAAAGCCTCAAAAAAACAATAATTTAGGAGGCTTTTAATAAAATTTATGTAAAAGTTTAATTTGTAATTTTTTTACCTTTTCGGATGCTTACACAGCAGATTTTGTAGCTTTTCAGTAAATTACTTAATTCACTTTTACTGGTCCGTTTTCAGATTTAGTAGCTGCTCGATTAACTCTCGTTGCTGCGTTTTCTTTAGCTTTAGCTATTTTCTCTTCTTTATCTTTTCGGGCTTTTTCTATTCTTTCAGCTTTCTCTTTTTGAGCTTTTTCAATTCTTTCAGCATTTGATTTTGCTAATGCTTCTTGTTTTTCAGTTTTTGTTTTGGCTATTTCTGCTGCTTTTTTTGCAATTTCTTCTTTATCAATTTTTGCTTTTGCAGAACTGGTTGCATTTTCTTTTGTTTGAGCTGAAGCCGATACAATACCTGCAACCAACATCATTCCTAAAATTAATTTTTTCATGTTTTTTTTAAATTAAATGTTAATTTTACTAAATTATAAAAATTAATCGAGTTCTCTTTTGTTTTTATTAGTTTAATGAAAAATTAACATGATTAGACCGTTAAACTTTTGAGTGTAAATTATGATGCAACTCTTGAATTGAAAATTATTTTTTTGTTTAATGTTAGCTCAAGTAAAAAATTAATAATTTGATTTAATATTCAATAGTTTATCATTTTAATTGGTATTGCTTAACAAAAGAATAAACTATGTATTTCATAATAAATTGTTATTTTTTTATTATCCATCTGTTAATTATGCGAGTTTATTTTTTTTATTAAAATTAATTTAATTAGATTTGTGGAAGAATTTTAACCAATATTAATTAATTTAAATTAAACCAAAATGAAAAAAGTAATTTCAATGATGGCTATCGCTGCATTTTTAGTTGCAGGAACAGTTAACGCTCAACAAAAACCAGAAGCTAAAAAAGCTGATGCTAAAATGGAGAAAAAAGCTGATGCTAAAAAAGCAGACAAAAAAGCTGAACCAAAAAAAGCAGAAGCTAAAAAAGCAGAAGCTAAAAAATAATAAGAAATTTATTTCTTGTTTTAAAACGCTCAATTTATTGGGCGTTTTTTTTATTTTATAAAAATTTTTTTTTTAAAGATTGATTTCTAAATCTTTTATGTAGTCTTCATATTCGTAGAAAAAGACTTCAAATTGAGACATCGATTCATTGAAAAAATTAAAAATTTCATTCCATGAATTTCGGTTATTCAAACTTACATTTAATTTTTCAACCCAAATTCTACTGATTACTTTTCCACTTTCTAAATAGTGATTTCTCTCTAAAATAGCTTCGGGTAAATACTCATTAACTAAAATAGTTTTTAAAGATTCAATTTTCTCAAAGTAAATTTTTCGTTTTTCCTCTTCTTTGGGTTCGATGTCCAATAAAACCTGTGCTTTTTTATTGTCAACATAAAATTTAAAAGTAACATCCTTAATTTTAGTATCATAGAGCAACCATTTTCTAGGATATACCGTGGCAAATTCTACCCAAAATTCTTTTTTTATTTTTAAACTTTCTTCTTTACTATACATCTCACACTATTTTTTTGGGAATATTCTCTTTTTTTGGTAAATTTATAAATAATTAGACCATTAGCTATGAATTTTAATCACTTTTATAAAGCCATTCAAGGTATTGTTAGTATAGATTTACCCGCTAAATCGGCACATCTCAAAATGGCACCCATTGAAAGGATTGCAATGATAAAAGACGGTTTTGATGATATTAAAACTGCAAGAGAAGCCGCGGTGATGATGCTCATTTATCCCAAAAATACAATTGCTCATTTAGTATTGATTGTACGAAATTCGTATCCAGGAGTTCATTCTTCTCAAATTGCTTTTCCGGGAGGCAAAGTTGAAGATGTTGATATTAATTTAAAAGAAACTGCATTGCGTGAAACTTATGAAGAAATCGGAATCCATCCCAGCAAAATACAAATCATACGAGATTTTTCGTCGGTTTATATTCCCCCAAGTAATTTTTTAGTACATCCTTTTTTAGGAGTTTCCGCTACTGAATTAGAGTTTACACTTCAAGTAACGGAAGTTGCAGAAATTATTGAAATTCCGCTATCAATATTGTTGGATGACAACATTATTTCATTAAAGATCATAGATACATCCTATGCAAAATCTAGAGAGGTTCCGACATTTTTAATCGGAGAACATGTAGTTTGGGGAGCAACAGCAATGATGTTGAGCGAGCTAAAAGATAGTTTGAAGATGATTTTATAAGGTTAAAATTTTGTATGTTTGCTCTCCTAATTACTTCAATTTATATGGGATTGTTTACACGAAACCCTTTTGGACACATACTTTTTATAAAGAAATGGCTCATCCGAATTTTTGGAGTACTCACGCATAGACGATATCGAGGCTTTAATGATTTGCAAATAGAGGGCTCTGAGATAATTAGAAATTTGCCTGATAAAAACGTATTATTTATTTCGAATCATCAGACGTATTTTGCAGATGTTGTGGCGATGTTTCATGTGTTTAACGCCAGTCTATCAGGAAGAGAAAATACCATTAAAAATGTTTGTTACTTATGGCAACCCAAAATGAATGTGTACTATGTTGCCGCTAGTGAAACCATGAAAGCAGGTTTACTTCCTCGTATTCTTGCCTACGTAGGCGCAATAACTGTAGAAAGAACGTGGCGTTCTGGCGGTAAGGATGTTACAGAAAAGCGCGAAGTAAATCCAAATGATACTGAAAATATAAAAATTGCGCTTGAAGATGGTTGGGTGATTACTTTTCCACAAGGCACAACTAAATCATTTAAACCCGTCCGTAAAGGAACTGCTCATATAATTAAGCAACATAAACCTATTGTAGTTCCTATTGTAATTGATGGTTTCCGTCGTTCTTTTGATAAAAAAGGATTGCGAATGAAGAAAAAAAATATTTTGCAATCTTTCATTATCAAAGAACCTTTAGAAATTGATTATGAAAATGATACCATTGAAGAAATTGTTGAAAAAGTGGAATTTGCCATAGAACAACATCCATCATTTCTCAAAGTAATTCCAGTAGAAGAAATTGAAGAACAAGAAAAACTAAATCGCCTACGAAAGTGGGAATATTAAAACAAAAGTCCCGAATTATCGAGATTTTTGTTTTTTATAAATCTATTTTTTTTAATTCTTTGTAGTTTTTATACAATCTTTTAAGAAGTATTCCATAAATTAATTTATAAAATAACCAAAATAATCCAAAGATTATTGCTGTACAAACTATACAAAATACAATCATAAAAAGTAAACCATTATGCTTTGTTGTAAGTTCATGCATTCGTGGATCGACAGAAAAAACTAATAAAAATCCGATAATCATACTGATAACAATCATCACTAAATTATACCAAACATAATATTGAACTGTTTTGCGAGTTTTCAGTATATCATTCATTAATTGCTTGGTAGAAGTGATAATTGAAATTGCTTTATAGTTTTTGTAAAACATATAAATAAAAAAAGTAACTACAATATAATTAAAAACGGTTAAGTACCTGGAATAATCAATTATTTTTTGGCTGTGAAATTTCAACAAGTACTCATCAGTATTATAAAAAACACTAATTCCCGTCCAAAGCAACATCTCTAAAATACTGATTATCAATATCCACTTCACAATCGAAGATGATTTTTGATGAATCATTTTATAAATAGCTCCTTCTGATATTTGCTCAAAAGAACTTTCATTCTTTTTCCAGTCTTTTTTTAATAAATCCAACTCTTCCATCATATTCTTACGGATTCAATATTTTTTTTAATTTACCTTTAATTCTGTTCATTTTTACACGTGCATTGACTTCAGTAATTCCAAGTGTTTCGGCGATTTCTGTATAATCTTTATCTTCCAAATACATAAAAATCAATGCTTTTTCAATATCATTTAATTGATGAACCGCTTGATACATCAACTTTAATTGTTCTTCTTCTTCCGAATTATAATCTTCTTGGCTAATAAAGAAACTTCGACTTTCATATTCCACTGTAGAAATACTTCTTGTACTCTTTCGATATAAAGTAATAGCAGTATTCAAAGCTACTCTATATGCCCAAGTAGAAAATTTAGATTCCCCTCTAAACTTGGGGAATGCTTTCCAGAGCTGAATGGTAATTTCTTGAAATAAATCTTTATGCGCATCTTCACCACTTGTATACAAGCGGCAAATCTTATGGATAATATTCTGATTATCCTTAAGTTGCTTTACAAAAGATTGTTCTAAATTATCACTCATGCTCTACGTTAGTAAGAGAATACTAATTTTTGTTACAAATGAACTTATTTAAAGATCTTTTTTTTTATAGTAATTCACCATCAAATCTACATATTTACTGTAACTGTCGATGCCGTCTTTTTGTTGATTCATTTTTAAAAATTGATCGTAAAAAGCATGAAATCCTTTGTCAATAAAGGTATCATATCGCTTCCAAAACAGTTCATTTTCTTTATAATTGCTGAGAATTCCTGAATTTACTTTCCTTTTAAGTTCCTTGAATTTTTCTTGATTTTTCATGGCAATATTAACTAAACAAAAATGCAAGGCATTGCTGTAGGCGGAATATTGAAAATATAAATTCTCATTTTTAATTCCGGCTAAAAATCCAATAAAATTGCATTCACTTTCGCTAGCGTAACCCAGTTGATGCGCCATTTCGTGACAAATTACATTCGGAAAACTTACCATTGGTAATTTGTAATTCACTTGTGATTCATTAGTAAATGGATTCAAATAACCTGCAAATCCCATATAAGTCAGAGGCAAACTAAAAAGTGATTTTTTCTTACTTGGAATTTGATATTTGAAAAATGGGTATTCCTTGGCTAAATTATCATACCCATTTTGTGTCATTTTAAAAATGGAATCTTGAGTATAAGGATTACTAACTTTTAGTTTACTATCTGTTGTGATTTGTACTTGTATTGCGTTTGTTTTTACAATCAACTTTTCAGTGAAAATGATTAAATCATTATCCGTGTATTCTCTTTCAATGTTCATTTTTTCAAATAAAGGAACACGGTAATAATTCAATGCCCAAAGGACATGAAATGCAAAATAGAGTATTGAAATAAAGCTTAAGATTTTGAGTAGATTGTTCTTCCATTCCAATTTCCAGTTTTTTCTATTTTTCCAAAGTTGAAGTAAGAGATAAACTATTAAAATACCATAAGTAACATCTCCAACCGAAAAAGGAATTTTTCCTAAAACAGTGCGGTATATTTTAGAAATAAAAAGATACAATCCATTACTATAAAAGCGTTCAACTATTTCTGGAAAAAAGATAATTATTTTCAGAAACACCATCTGAAGTAACAGGAATAAAGGAAGGATATATTTTCTTTTCACGCCTAAATTTTGAAGTGTAAATATAATCACAAATCAATTCGCTGCAGCAATTAAACTTTGTAACTTTGCTTTTTTAAAATAATTTATAAATCGAGCTTCATTTTAATCAATTTTCAAAAA
>CAISUR010000448.1 GCA_903888655.1 uncultured Bacteroidota bacterium
AATATCGTTTACGACATTTTTATCAATAGTGGCAATGGTAGCATTAGTTACAGCTTTGTCAAAATTATTCTCTATGATAGAAGGAATAACTTGCAAAATGGATAGCGATTTAAAATTAGTTTTTCGACTTTCCAATTCCTGAATATTTTGTGCTACTTGATGTTGTGCAAATGAAACAGCAACAATAAACAACAAGGTAATTATATAGACTTTTTTCATGATCAAATTAATAAAATTCTGTTGTAAAGTTAATGAAAATCAAAGTAAAATACGGTTTTTTAAAAATAGTAAAATGCTTCTTCAATGTGTTCTATCTTAAAATCACCATCTTCTTTATAGACTGCAATAATATCAAATCGAACTTGCACATCGAGGTCATTTGAAATAACATACTCATTGACGGCTTTCACCAATAATTGAATTTTCTTTGGTTTCACAAAATCCTGTGGTAAACCAAATTCTATAGATGAACGGGTTTTTACTTCAACAATAGCCAGGATATTTTTTTTTTGAGCAATGATGTCGATTTCGGCTTTTTGAAACGTCCAGTTGGTTTCTAAAATCGCATAATCGTTTTGTTGCAGATATTCCACCGCTTGTGCTTCGCCAAATTTACCTAATTCGTTGTGTTCGGCCATGGGATTTTTGATTGTTGAATGACGATTTTTGATTTCAGAAGTAATTCAAAATTCAGAAATCGTTACTCTTAATTCGTTAATCAAATAGTACTTTACTTTCTATATCGTTAGCTTCTAGCGTTACTTGTTTTCCTAAAATCAGCGCATGATTATCGGCTATGTGTCCGGCTGGAAAGTTATAGATTATTGGAATGTTATATTTTTTAGTCACATCATCTATAATTTCAAGTGCATTTTTGCCCCACGGAATTTCATTGTCGTGCATTTTGGTCATCCCGCCTACAATGATTCCCTTTAAACTTTCGAGGCAACCGTTGCGTTTTAGGTTCATCATCATGCGGTCAATATGGTATAAATATTCATCCAAATCTTCAATAAACAAAATTTTTGCATCGCAATTCACTGCCGACGGAGAGCCGAGTAAACTAAACAAAATAGAAAGATTTCCGCCTACCAATTCGCCTTTGGCTTTGCCATAACGATTCATTTGATCGCACGGAACGATATATTCTAAAGGCTCACCAAACAAGGCTTTGCGCAAGGATTCTTTGGCTTCTTCGGTTGCTTTCGAACTCACGGGCATGATCCCGTGAATGGATGCAAATCCGAGGTTGTTCAAATGGCTGTGCAACACCGTTACATCGCTAAAACCCACAATCCATTTGGGGTTTTGTTTGAATTTTGTCCAATCGAGTAAATCAATCATGCGCACGGTTCCGTAACCGCCGCGTACGCACCAAATGGCTTTGATGTTGGGATTGTCTAATTGCGTTTGAAAATCGGCGGCGCGTTCTTCATCGGTTCCTGCCAATTGGTTGTGGTCTAACCCAATGGTTTTACCTAGTACTACTTCGAGTCCCCAACTGTGTAACCAACTGATGGCGGGTTTTAAATTGTCCTCAATATTTTTTCGTGCAGTGGCAACAATCGCAATAGTGTCGCCTTTTTTTAAGTACGGTGGTATAATCATCTTTTTTTGAGCATAAAGTTGGGAAACAAATAGAGCGAACAGAATATAGAAAATAGATTTCTTCATTAATTTTTGATCTGAATAGCAAATGTATAAAAGTTCTGTTTATTAGAACTATGTTGCTTCTTTTTTAAGGAATTTACTCCTTTGGAAAGCGATTGCACTAGCCCAGACCTGCCTGACGGTAGGCAGGTAGCAGTGGAAATCCTTTTATGGAGCTTGTAGAATAAAAGATCGGAACGGATAGCTGGACACGAGCTCCAAAAGAGCGAACTGACGAAGTAAATAGCTTCTAATAAAAAACTATTGCTTATTTTTGTGGCTTATATACCGAATTTTATCATGTTAGAAAATCCAAAGAGATATACCATTACGGCGGCTTTGCCTTATACCAACGGACCCATTCACATTGGGCATTTAGCGGGAGTTTATGTGCCGTCTGATATTTATGCGCGTTATTTGCGATTGCAAGGAAAAGATGTGGCGTTCATTTGCGGAAGCGATGAACACGGTGTTGCCATTTCGATGAAAGCCAAAAAAGAAGGCATTACGCCGCAGGAAGTGATTGACAAATACGACGGAATTATACGAAAATCGTTTGTTGATTTCGGAATTTCGTTTGACAATTATTCGCGCACTTCGTCGAAAATTCATCACGATACCGCATCGGAATTTTTTAGAAAATTATACGACAACGGCGACTTTATTGAAGAAGTGACCGAACAATTATACGACGCCAAAGCCGATCAGTTTTTGGCCGATCGTTTTGTAATCGGAACGTGTCCGAAATGCGGCAACGAAGAAGCCTATGGCGATCAATGCGAACGTTGCGGCTCGACCTTGAATGCCACTGATTTAATCAACCCTAAATCGACTATAACGGGTGAAACGCCAATTTTAAAATCGACAAAACACTGGTTCTTGCCTTTAGACCGTTATGATGATTTTTTGAAAGAATGGATTTTAGTCGGACACGCCAAAGATTGGAAAGCGAATGTTTTGGGTCAAGTAAAATCGTGGTTGGATGACGGTTTAAAACCTCGTGCGGTTACGCGTGATTTGGATTGGGGAATTGACGTTCCGGTGGAAGGTGCTGAAGGGAAAAAATTGTATGTATGGTTTGATGCGCCTATTGGGTACATTTCATCAACTAAAGAATGGGCAGCTCGGGAAGGAAAAGATTGGGAACCGTATTGGAAAGATGCCGACACCAAATTGGTACACTTTATTGGAAAAGACAATATTGTGTTTCATTGCATTATTTTCCCAGCGATGTTGAAAGCCGAAGGAACGTATATTTTACCCGACAATGTTCCGGCGAATGAGTTCTTGAATTTGGAAGGAAACAAGTTGTCGACTTCTAAAAATTGGGCCGTTTGGTTGCACGAATATTTAGAAGATTTTCCAGACAAGCAAGATTCATTGCGTTATGCGCTAACGTCTAATGCGCCAGAAACCAAAGACAACGACTTTACTTGGAAAGATTTTCAGGCAAGAAATAATAATGAATTGGCGGCGATTTTTGGAAATTTCATTAATCGTGTGGTAGTGTTGACCAATAAATATTACAACGGAATTGTTCCGACTCCGAATGAATTTACCGAAGTTGACAATCAAACTTTAGCCGAATTGAAAGCCTATCCGGCAGTGATTTCTTCATCAATCGAAAGATATCGATTTAGAGAAGCACAAGGCGAATTGATGAATGTAGCTCGTTTAGGAAATAAATATTTAGCCGAAGAAGAGCCTTGGAAAATGGTGAAAGAAAATCCGGAACGCGTACAAACTCAAATGTATGTGGCCTTGCAAATTGCTGCTGCACTGCGTGTTTTATCGGAACCCTTTTTACCCTTTACGGCTTGCAAATTATCGGGAATTTTAAAAACCGATTTGAATTTGGGTTGGAATGATGTTTCAGAACGAACCGATTTAATTCCGGCGGGGCATCAAATTGGACCGGCGGAGATTTTATTCGCTCAAATTGAAGATGCCGAAATTCAGAAACAAATTGATAAACTGGAAGCTACGAAAGTGGCTAATAAAGCTGAAAATAAAGTGATTGAACCTCAAAAAGAAACCGCAACCTTTGATGATTTTTCCAAATTAGATTTGCGTGTGGGAACTATTTTGGAAGCCGAAAAAATGCCCAAAGCCAACAAGCTTTTAGTATTAAAAGTGGATACTGGAATTGATGTTCGTACCATCGTTTCTGGAATTGCCGAACATTTTTCACCCGAAGAAGTTGTTGGAAAACGGGTAACTGTTTTGGTGAATTTAGCTCCTAGAGCGTTACGTGGTGTTGAAAGTCAGGGCATGATTTTAATGACCAATAATGCTGAAGGCAAATTGGTTTTTGTAAACCCCGATGCTGATGGTGTGGAAAATGGGGCGTTGATTAGTTAAAAATTAATTTAGTTCTGACTAAATAAAAGGTGAAACTTGGTGGACAAAGTGTGTTTTAAAAAATTAGTTTATGAAGAAATTGTTGTTTTTAATTTTTGTTTTATCCATTATCAATAAAGGTTTTTCGCAAGATTTTGCCTCAATGTTTACAGTTCCTTTAGTAGGTAAAGACATCTCTACATTTCATACATTAAATAAAAACACCAATCTATCAACTTTATTTATTATTGATAAAAATAAGGCACATGCCTGTAAACTAGACGATAGAATGCAATTAAAAGATTCTTTATCTTTTGAAAAACCAGATCAGTCTTATAAAAGTATTATTGGTGGTATTGAAGGGCAAGATGCGTCTTTGATTTTTTGGTCTACTCAAGATTTTTCTACCTTTCTAGTACAATCTTTTAATTTTAAAGATAGAAAAGTAACTTCAGAATCGATCCCATTTGATATTACAACCGAAAAGGTAATTCGTTTTTTTTCTGAAAAAAAGCATTTTTATATTTTGTCTTCTATGAGAAGTACAAACGAAATTAAACTTACAATAGTGGATGAAAATAGAGTTGTAACGGAGCAAAAAATTAACATCAGTCAATTAAATCCTACTACTTTGTTTACAATAAAATCGTTAGAATTGAGCGAAGAAATGGATGAAAATAAAACTATAGAACCTATTGAATCTGATGCTTATATTTTTTACACTGAAAGTTCAAATAAAAATAAATGTTATTCTAATGAAAAAAATATCACGCTTACTTTTGATGCCAATCCAGCCTATACTTCCATAATTATAATAGATTTGAATAATTTTTCAATTAATGAAAAGACTATAACTAAAACTCAAAATTTAGATAAGAATCAACCTTTCAAAAGCAATTCGTTTTTAATGAATGATCTCTTATTTCAAATGGGTTATAATTCAAAAGACATTCTAATTTCAATTAAAGATTTAAACAATAACCTTCTCAAAGAATTTTCTAGTATTAATAACGATTTCAGTACAGTTGAATACATCACTGAAAAAGAAATTGGTGTAAAAATAGTAAATGTCAAAAGAGAAAAATTCCTAAACTCACTAAACGATTCCAAAACAGGGATTTCTTGTTATAAAGTAAATGACACCTACCAAATAAGCATCGGTAAACCTGATAAATTAATTCTTTCGGAAGAAAAAAGACATTCTACCTATGCAACCATAGGAGCTCTTGCCGGAGGATTGATAGGTGCATTGATAGGTTCTTTAATTGATTATTCCAGTTCTTCAAAACAAAATTTTATTTCTTTTACAGATAATGGACGCACTTATTTTAACTATACCGTTAATGCAAAATACGAGCATATCAAAAATCGGTATGACCAACTAGGTGCTGAAAAATTAAGATATTTTCTTAAAGATAGCGATCCTGGTTTGGGCCAAATCTTATTTAAAGTAGATAATGTTAGTTACTTTGGCTGCTATTTTAGCAAAGATAAAAAGTACTTTATCAGAAAATTTATTGATTAATTTAATTTCTTACAAATCATGTCTCTCAAAGTAATCGCTTTCGACGCCGACGATACTCTATTTATCAACGAACCCTATTTTCAAGAAACAGAACAAAAATTTTGTGCTTTGATGAGTGATTATTTATCACAACAAGGATTGTCGCAAGAATTGTTTCGAGTAGAAATTCAAAATTTGGATTTGTATGGCTATGGCATTAAAGGATACATTCTATCCATGATTGAAGCGGCAATGAATATTTCTAACAATACTATTTCTATAGAAATTATTGAAAAGATTTTGGAATACGGAAAAGAATTACTTCAAAAACCAATTGAACTATTAGATGGTGTTGAAGAAACTTTAGCACAACTTCAAGGAAAATACAAATTAATTGTAGCCACCAAAGGCGATTTGAAAGACCAACAAAGCAAATTGCACCGTTCGGGTTTGGGACATTATTTTCACCATATTGAAGTGATGGCAGATAAGCAAGAAGTCAATTATGAAAAGTTATTGAAACGTTTAGAAATTCATGCAGATGAATTTTTCATGATTGGAAATTCGCTAAAATCCGATGTTTTACCTGTGTTAGCAATTGGCGGTCATGCCGTTCATATTCCTTTTCATACCACTTGGGAACACGAAAAAGTGAG
>CAISUR010000449.1 GCA_903888655.1 uncultured Bacteroidota bacterium
GGTTTTTAATTTTCATAAATCTAATATTAAATTAAGGTAAAGATTTTACAAACTTGGCCTCAAAAATAGTAATATTATTAAAATAATGTACCTTTGTAAGCTGTTAAGTTTTCATTAAGACTTAAGCAGTAAGAAAAATTAATTTAAATCAATTTATGAAAAAACTTGTTATTAGTATGTTTTTTATGATGCAAGTGTGTTTTGTATTTGCACAATCAGAGTCTGGTTTCTCTGGAAAAGTGGTAGATTCAAAAACACAAAAAGCATTACAAAATGTTATCGCCTCTGTTCAAAACACTAGTCTAACCGAGGTTACAGATTCTCAGGGAAGATTTATCTTCAAAAGCGTCCCTTTGGGAAGCCAATTACTGTTAATTAAAAGTTTTGGTTACAAAGATCAGTTACTTAATGTTGAAGTGGTAAGAGGCAAAATGTTAGATTTAGGAACTATTGTTTTAGACGAAGACATCACCCAAGAAGAACAAAATAGTTTAATCACAATATCAGACAATGAATTAGAAGATGACAATAACGGATCTGAAAACACGTCTAGTTTACTACAATCTTCAAGAGATGCTTTCAATCAATCAGTGGTATTTAATTGGGGAGCAGCACATTTTAGATTACGAGGACTTGATAGCGAATACGGAACAACATTGATTAATGGTATAGTAATGAATAAATCTTTTGACGGAAGACCACAATACAGTAATTGGGGAGGATTGTCTGATGCTACTAGAAATCAAGAATTTACCTCTGGTTTAGCCCCTTCAGACTATGCTTTTGGTGGTATTGTTGGTACTAACGAAATTAACACAAGAGCTTCGTTGTATCGACCAGGTAACAGAATCTCTATGGCGGGTACTAATACCAATTACAATGGCAGAGTTATGGGAACGACATCATCAGGAATGAGAAAAGACGGTTGGGCTTATACTATTTCTGCTTCAAGACGTTTTGGAGACAACAATTATTTTGAAGGAACAAGCATGTCTGCTAATTCATTCTTTGCAAGTGTTGAGAAAAGATTATCTTCAAAACACTCCTTAAATTTAACAACGATTTATGATAGAGATATTAAAGGAAAAGTTTCTCCAAACACTCAAGAAGTTATTGATTTAAAAGGAGAAAAATATAATTCTTATTGGGGTTGGCAAGATGGGAAAAAGAGAAATTCTAGAAATAAAATAGTTGAAGAACCAATTTTTATTTTGAGTGATTACTGGAAAGTTACCACAAAAACACACATCAATACTAATGTATCGTATCAATTTGGTAAAGTAGGAAACAGCAGATTGACTTATCAAGGGGTTACCAATCCAGATCCAACGTATTATCACAATTTACCAAGTTATGAAATTGCTAACTATAGTGCAACGACAGGTGCTTGGACTCCAGACTATACTCAGGCAGAAGCTTTAAAACAAGCATTTTTAGCGGATGGTCAATTAAATTGGCAACAAATGATAAATGCTAACCAAACCAATGGTAAAAGTGTTTACACTTTGTATGAAGACAGAACGGATGATAAAACGTTTACAGCTAATACTATAATAAGTTCTCAGTTAGCTGATAGAATTTCATTTAATGGAGGAGCTACTTACAGAAATTTAAAATCACATAATTTCCAAAACATGTTAGATTTGTTAGGAGGAAGTTATTTTGTAGATAAAACTTTGTATGGAACTACTGCAGATCAACAACAATCCGATTTGAATAATCCAAATAGACAAGTTGGTGTTGGAGATATATTTGGTTATAATTACAATATAACTTCAAATAATATTGATGCTTTTACTCAGTTCAAGTTCAATTACAAAAAATTTGACTTTTTCATGACGCAATCTTTTTCTAGATCAGAATATCAAAGAGAAGGATTATACAAAAATGGGTATTACCCAACAAATTCTTTTGGAAAAAGTGATAAATATGCGTTTGATAACTTTGGATTTAAAGGAGGATTAACCTACAAAATTTCAGGAAGACAATTTTTAACTTTAAATGGAGCTTACATGTCTAAAGCCCCTGGGTATAAAAATGTATTCAATAATGCTCGTATTAATAATAATACGGTTGATGGAATTCAGAGTGAAATTATTTCAAGTGCTGATGTGAGTTATATCATTAATGCGCCCAAGCTAAAAACTAGATTAACAGCTTTCTTTTCAAAAATTCAACACCAATCAGAAACAAGTTTCTTTTTCTCTGACGCGATTGGAAGTGGAGCCGCAAGTACATCGAATCTATTTGTATCAGAAACATTACAAGGTATTGATAAGAGAAACATGGGTTTAGAATTTGGTGCTGAAT
Source organism: uncultured Bacteroidota bacterium (assembly GCA_903888655.1). Lineage (GTDB taxonomy): Bacteria > Bacteroidota > Bacteroidia > Flavobacteriales > Flavobacteriaceae > Flavobacterium. The sequence continues at coordinate 2,311 of CAISUR010000449.1, forward strand.
ATCCAATTACTTCAACGCTTAAAGTTACTGCTAGTGCTGCTTATGGAGAATATATCTACACTAATTATCCTGATGTATATATTAATGTTGATGCCAATGCAACAGCTACTAATACAAGACCAATATTGGATTATGGTAATGCAAAAATTAAAAATTACAAACAATCAGGAACGCCTCAACAAGCAGCCTCCATTGGTTTGGAATATAGAGATCCAAAATTTTGGTGGGTTGGAGCTAATGCCAATTATATTGGAGGAAACTATGTAGATATTGCTCCAATTACCAGAACAGATCATTTTTATGATGACAGTAATTTTTCTCCTGGAGTTCCAGCTTCTGATGCAACAACCGCTAGAGGGGAACAATTATTGCAACAAGAAAAACTTGCTGATTATATGTTACTAAACTTAATAGGAGGAAAATCTTGGAAATTTAAAAGTACAACTATAGGTTTTACAGCGAATATTAATAATTTACTGGATGTTAAATACAAATCAGGAGGTTATGAACAAGCAAGAAACGGTAATTTCACTCAAGTAAATCAAGATTATACCCCGCATGTTAATCCAAACAATCCTGCAGCAGGTGCTGTTGCAACTCCAGTGTTTGGTACAAAATATTTTAATGGATATGGTAGAACTTTTCTCGTAAATTTATACATTACTTTTTAATAATAAAAAATATGAAAACATTACAAATGAAAACATTAATTTTCACTGCATTAGTAACAATGGTTTTATCAAGTTGCACAAAAAGTAGTGATATTGAATATCCTAGATTAAAGCAAGTATATTTTTCAGAAAACTTTGACAGTACTACAGGAAGTGCTTTGCCAACAGGCTGGACTTCTTATGCTGAATTTGGTTCTAAACTTTGGACAAGTGGTACTTATGCAGGTAGTGGTTATGCAAGTGTATCCGCCTACAATAGTGGTGATGCTGTTAATGTTAGTTGGTTAATATCTCCTGCTATTGATTTAGATCAACATGATGGCGAAAGCTTATCGTTTCAAACTTGTCACGATAAATATGTTGTCAATTCAACCAATTCTTTACAACTATATATTTCAACAGATTACACAGGTAATTTTGGAACTTCACATTGGACTCAAGTAAATTATACATCAACCTTGCTTTATCCTTATACAGCTTCTTATGCTTATGTAAATTCTGGAGCAATTGATCTATCAGCTTACAAAGGAATAATCCATTTTGCATTCAAATACACTGGTATAAATCCAGCAACAGGAGCATATCAAGTTGATAATGTGGCAATAGTTTATTAATCTATAATATAAAAAAATATGAAAACAAACCTATTAAAATTAGTAACAGTCGTTGCTTTTATCAGCTTTTTTGTAAGCTGTTCGGTTGCAGATAAAAATGTTTGGGGCGAAACGGCTTCAATTAAAACTTACGATTTAGCACCAACAAAACAAGTTTCTGACATTACAGTTACGAGTTCTCCAACAGTTTACACTTCAGATGATATAATTGAAGCTTATGTAACTTCTAATGACGCTGATGGAAATTTTTATAAATCAATATCGTTTCAAAGTGTGCCTACAAGTGTAAGTATGACACCAATTGGATTCAGCGTTTCAGTTAATAAACCAATGCTTTTTGCCGATGGGTTTACTCCTGGTAGAAAAGTCTATATCAAATTAAAAGGATTAGCTATTGCAAAAGTATTTGGGTCAACTCTTATTGGAATTGCAGATCCAACAACTGCAACTGGAATCGCAGGAATTGAACCCACCGATTATTTGAATTATCTTTTCCCATCAAGTACTATTGTTGACGAAGAAACTCTTGTTAGACACATGCCTATAACTAATGCCGTATTAGATGCTAATCAAAATACACTAATTGAAGTAGATAATGTACAATTTGCTAATAGTTCTTTAGGGCGTACATTATTTGATGTCAATTCAGGTGGATATGCTACCAACCATACTTTTGTTGATGCACAAAATGGTGGAACTCCTAGAATTATTAGAATTAGCCAATATGCTACTTTTTCGGTTGATAAAGTGCCTGATGGAAGCGGAAGTATTCGTGGAGTAATGACTAAATACAACTCCGATTATCAATTTATGATTCGCCAAGAAAGCGATTTAAAATTAACAAACCCAAGAATTATCCCGTTGTTTTATGAAGATTTTTCTTCTACTTTCGCTAATTGGACAAAATATAGTGTAATTGGTTCTCAAGTATGGTCGTTAAGTACTTATGGTAATCCAGCTCCATGTGCTTCAATATCTGGTTATTCAGGAGGAAATCAAAACAATGAAGACTGGCTTATTTCGCCATCAATCGATTTTACAGGTAAAAATACAGGAAACTTAATATTTGACAGTGCTAATAAATACAGTGGAAACCCATTAGTTGTATTGATTTCCACTAACTATAACTCTGGAGCACCATCAACGGCTACATGGACAACCGTTAATGCAACTCTTGCGCCTCCTAATGGCAGTTTTACTTGGACAAGTTCTGGGAATACAGATATTTCGTCTATAGTAGCTAATCAAAGTAATGTTAGAATTGCGTTCAAATACACCTCTACTACATCAGCAGCCGCCACATGGGAAGTTGACAATATAAAAGTTACAGGGAATTAAGTTTGTATGTAGCTCTTAAAATATATTTAAAAAGCCTAATATTTTCATATTGGGCTTTTTAATTTTTAATCAATGTCTTTGAAATAAAAAAGTAAGACTATTATTGGTAAAAGTTTAATTCGTATTGTATTTTACTTTTCTTAAAACTCTCATTGCATCTTTAAAATTTCTAAAAATAGTCCCGTTTTTGTTTTGTTTTAATAGTGATTTTACTTCAATTAACTTTTGCTTGGCCTCATTAAAACCATTTAAATAACAAATCATCAAGGTTAAAGGAACGTTTTCTAAATCATTTTCTTCACGATCAGTCAAAGGAGAATTCTTTTGCAATTTAGCGAGAAGAGAAATATTGGAGTTATAAATATGAAACAATACTTTTCTGTTGTACTGTGGCGGCTCGAAGAGCATTTTGGTTTCAATTTTATAATAGCCATTGTCAAAAAATGAGATTTTTTGTTGTTCTAACGGATAGTAACTTGTTTTGTCATTCAATCCCAAAGATACATATTCAGTTATCGTAAATGTATTTTCATCATAAAAAATTTCAACTTCATCCTGTGCCGAATAAAACAACTTTACTTGTTCATTGATTAACTCAATATCTACCCTTGAAAAGAACGTTTTGTCTCGAATTTTTTTAGGATTTCCCGACCAACAAATTACAAATAACTCTTTAAAAACTTTATATTTTGAAGGTATACCTTTATGACGATTATTGACAAAATCAATAACGCCATCTAGCGTATGAGCAATACTATTTCTAGAATTATTCTCAATACTAATAATAGTTTCGGTATTTTGTTTTGAATAAGGAATTTTTTCAGAAGTAGGAATAGAATTGCTCCCACGACGCACAAAAACCGAATTCGCTAAAATAGTATGAATATTTTTTTTAAAATAAGAAGTTTTTGACTTTGGTTTAATAGTGACTAAACCAACTACTTTATCTTTAGGCAAGTTTGGAAAAGGTACATTTTCATACTGAATTTGTGGAGGATTCACTAAATATGCATTCACTAAATTTTGAATGCGACTGTCGTCAAAAAAATCGTCACCAGTGATTTCATTGTCTTGATCTTCAACACCAACAACAATATAAGAATTGTTCGAAGGATTAGAATTAGACAAAGCACAAATGTGTTTTAAAAATTTAGCCTTTCCTTCTTTGTTATGCAAATTTAGCTGACGCTTTTTATCATAAAAACTACACTCATCGTTGTGAGCAAGTAGGTTTTTAATTAAAAGACGTTTGTTAATCATGGTTAAGTACGATTTACAAAGTACAAAACACGAGCTTTTTTCTCGTACTTAGTACTTCAAACTACGCAATTTTAAGGCACTTTATTTCCCATACTTTCGGTCCAAATAGCGAACCAATCCAAATTGTCAAGTTCTAATGCAACGGCTTTCATCAACGATTGAATTCTTGCAATATTTACAGTTCCAGCAACCGGAAGAACGTTCGACGGATGTTTTAAAATCCATGCTAATAAAATGGTGTCCGAACCAACGCCATATTTTTCAACCAATTGCACTAATAGTTTTTTCAATCTTCGCGTCTGGTCAATATCTTCGCGGAAAACGGTTCCCAGTGGATTCCAACTCATCGGAATGATATCATGAATTTGCATATAATCCAAACTTCCATCCAACATAGCTTGATAATGTGTGGCCGAAAACTGAATTTGATTATAACTAATTTCTGTTTTCTGCAAAATTAAATCTGTTTGAGAAGAAGTAAAATTCGACAATCCAAAATCAAGAATTTTACCTTCAGATTTTAATTTTTCAATAGCCTCTGCGATTTCATCAGCCACCATTAATGGACTCGGACGATGTAAAAGCAATACGTCTAAATAATCGGTTTGTAAATTCTTTAAGGAATTCTCAACCGACCAAATAATATAATCTTTAGAATAGTCATAATGCTTTATGAAATTCGGTCTTCCGTTTGTAAGTTGGATGCCACATTTTGAGATGAGTTGCAGTTGACTTCTTGAAATTTTACTTTCTGCAAATGCCTTGCCAAATTGCGCTTCTGTTGTGTAACCTCCATAAATATCAGCATGGTCAAAAGTCGTGATTTTATTTTCAATGCAGATATTAATTAAATGGCTCATTTCTGAGGTGGAAAGATTTTTATCCCAAACCCCCCAATTCATCGTTCCAGCAATAATCGGCGATAATGAAGTTTTCATAGTTTTTTTATTATAAACCCTAAAATTACTAAAACAAAATCATAAATCATCCTTAAAATCAAACATTGAACATAGA
>CAISUR010000450.1 GCA_903888655.1 uncultured Bacteroidota bacterium
ACTTCGGCAGCATTCTGCCAATTAGAATCTGCTTACATTGAAGGAGCAACTCAAGGAACCAGTTATCATATTACTTATTTAGATACTAAGCACCGAAACTTACAACCAGAAATTGAAAAGCTATTAGTTAATTTTGATTTTTCAGTTTCTACTTATAATCCATTTTCAATAATAACTAGAGTAAATCAAAATGATAAAGATGTTAGAGTAGATAAATATTTCAAAGCGTGTTTTAAGAAAGCTAAAGAAGTATGGAAAAACACAGAAGGAGCATTTGATCCAACCGTATTACCATTAACGAATGTCTGGGGATTTGGTCCAGGAAAGAAAATGACCATTGAAAAATCAAAGATTGATAGTATATTACAGTTTGTTGGCTTCAATTTAATAGAACTCAAAGGAAATAAGATAATAAAAAAAGACCCTAGAGTAGCCTTAGATTTTAATGCTTTTGCCCAAGGTTATTCAGTTGATGTTGTTTCTCATTTTTTGGATAAAAAAGGGATTAAGTCTTATATCGTTGAAATTGGTGGTGAAGTATATGCTAAAGGGACAGATATAAATGGAAAAATTTGGTCTGTAAATTTAGAAGAACCAAAAGATAATAAAGAAGCTATAAATAAGACAATTGCAATTGCAAAACTTAACAATTCTGCTATTTCAACTTCTGGAAATAATCGTCGTTATTTTATTGAAAATGGAGTGAAATATGCACATCATTTAGATCCAAAAACTGGATATCCCGCTAAAAACAATTTATTAACTGCCTCGATATTTGCAAAAAATTGTATTACTACAGATTCCAATGCTACTGGCATTTTAGTCATGGGTTTAGAAAAAGCGAAAGTATTTTTACAGAACCATCCTGAATGGGAAGCATTTATCATTTATTCTGACGAACAAGGAAAATATAAATATTATAAAACACCTGGAATAAAGAATATTATAGAATTTAAAGAATAAAAAAAAGCATCCAAAATGGATGCTTTTTTTAAAAAACTAGAAATATATTATTATTTCTCTAGAACTACTTTGTAAGTAGAAGTTCCATTTTCATTTGAAACATTTATCATATAAACCCCATCATTAAATGATGAAAGATCTACTTTTTTAGTAGTAGATGTTGTAGATTCTTTTATATCTTCATTATATATTACTTTTCCTAAAAGATCAACTACTTGAATATTTTTTACATCAGTTTTTAAATCAATACTAAAAACTCCTTTAGATGGAATAGGATAAACAATAGCTTCAGGTGCTTTAGCAAAAGTTTCCGTAGCTAAAGTAGGCGTCCAAGTTAAAGTCATATTTGAAAAATTTGCATTAGTTGGCGTTTGATTAACTGCTGTTGTTCCTTTAGTAAATGGAAAGTATGCAACTGCAGTACCTGTAGTTCCATGATTCCATGTCTCTTCTACTGCTACTCTATAATTACCATCAGCTACAACAGTTCCTGCTGCATTAGTTCCATTCCAAGTTAATGTTTGAAGTGCACCTGACGACCATGACATTGAAGATGTTGAATTGACAGCAGCTCCAGTAACATTAGAAGCGGATGCGGATGTCCAAGTTGGAGTATGATTATTTGGAACTCCTCTGCCTGATTGATATAATGTTTTTACAAAACTCCAAGTTGTGCCTGTTGTGTTGTATTCAATCCAAACTGAAAAAACTCTTTTAGTACCAGAATAGGTTGAACTATGAGCAATCTCGCCAACTTTAAAAGTTAATGTTCCAGGAGTTGATTGTGCCCTTAAAGATGTTGAAAAGCATATTATAAATGCTATGACAACCAATTTGTATGTTTTTTTCATGATTGTATATGATTATTTATTGTTATTATTTTTTATCTTCTAATTCTAATTTTAATGAAATTTTAGCAGTTTCTGCCAAAGTTTTCTTAGCCATAGCTGGAACTTCTAATTTATAATCTTTTAATTTAAT
>CAISUR010000451.1 GCA_903888655.1 uncultured Bacteroidota bacterium
CTGCCGTTCAAGAATGGAGCGACGCCTTTATGGAAAAAGTTTGGTATGTGTATTTGGTAAACGATTCCGACTACGATCTAGACGGTGTAATGGTGGTTTCTAAAGCCTTTGGAACTCTTGATGGGGAAATGAAAAAAACGTCGCTCTTGCGCCATGCTTTTCCCAATGTGCCTGCAGTTTCTGTGGTAAAAATTGAAATGTTAGAAACAAATGTACTTCGATTGAACAATGAATTTATGGTAACTTATTTTATCGGAAGTACTTTATACGATAAAAAATTCATCTTCCGTGCTCAAACTATAACACCTGATTATGTAGAAGAAGTGCCTATTTTGTTTGTGGATGGCGTAATTGTGAGGTAGTTAGTTTTTATTAGAGTTTTTTCGTTTTTCTAATTGTTTCCAATTGAAATATCCTAAAAGAAATATTCCCGTTACCAAATAAAAGAAAGCTCTAAGGTATAAATTTGGATTCGAGATTTGTGTTAAAAAAGGTTTTTCTTTTAATTCAAACAAAACGTTGAACAGCGTCATAAAAATTCCCCAAAATCCACCCGTTTTAATTTGATATCTCCATCGTTCACTCATCTTAATCTAATTTTTCAGTTAATTTTTTAAACGTGCTTTTGGCATCTTTTCCCTCGTACAAAATAGCATAAACGGCATCAATTATTGGTGTATTAGCTTTGTATTCTTGATTTAGTTTGTAAGCACTTTTTACGGCATAATAGCCTTCTGCAACCATACTCATTTCCATCATCGCCGATTTAACCGTATAGCCTTTTTCCAATCATGTTTCCGAACATTCTATTTCTAGAAAACACAGAATATCCAGTAACCAATAAATCGCCCAAATAAGCCGAATTATTGATGTTGCGTTTCATTTTGTGTACTTTTCTGATGAACTTTTTCATCTCCCGAATGGCATTACTCATAATGACCGATTGAAAGTTATCTCCATAACCCAATCCATGGGCAATTCCGGCCGCAATAGCATAAATATTTTTCAACATTGCTGCATATTCAGTTCCGATAATATCGTCAGAAATTTTAGTTTTAATGTAATTTCCAGCCAATACTTTCGCCACAACTTTCGCTTTCTTTGAATCACCACAAGCAATTGTTAAGTAAGAAAGTCGTTCTAAAGCAACTTCTTCGGCATGACAAGGACCTGTGATAACTCCAATATTTTCAAAAGGAATGTCGAATTTTTTATTGAAATGTTCCCCAACAATTAAAAATGTTTCAGGAACAATTCCTTTAATAGCAGAGAAAATAACTTTGTCTTGCAAACTAACCGTTAGTTTTTCGAGTTCACCACTTAAGAAAGCCGACGGAATAGCAAAAATGATGTAATCGGCATAAGTTACCGCTTCATTAATATCGGAAGTTAGTTTTAGTTTATTGGTGTCAAATTCAACAGAACTTAAATAATTGGGATTATGTTTATAGGCTTTAATGTGGTCAATTGCCGATTGGTTTCTCATGTACCAAGCAATTTCATTAAGATTAACACACAACATTTTTGCAATAGCAGTGGCCCAACTTCCGCCACCAATTACTGCAAACTTCGGATTCTGATTCATTAGTAGTTTGTTTGATGTACCAAAAATACTGAAAATTTATTTAAAGCGATGTAATTGCTCCTGTTAATGCTGAGAAAAGAAAAAGTTAGTTAAAAATAAATTTAACTTATTATTATGATTTTCAATACAATAACATCGATTTATAGTCGTTTATAGATTATATGATTTCTGTTAGATTGATTTCATGTTATAGGTTAGTTATTAATTTTGTTTTGGGGTTAAAAAAAGGCGTTCAGGAAATATATCTTGAACGCCTTTTGATTATATAGTGTGAGAGTCCTTCGGCTACGCTCGGAATGACATAATCACTTTAATTAGTAACTCATTTCCACAATTTCTCTCACTTTTTCTAAAGTGATATTTTGTTTTTCTCCCAAACCTTTCCAGCCTCTTTCTTCAAAACGATTTACAATAAAATCGGCTGTTTTTTCAATGTTTTCGGCGTTTTCAGAAATTTTAGTTTTCATTCCCATAGTATGAAAAAATTCAATGGTTTTTTCAATCGCTTTGTGCGCGATTTCTTCAGTAGAATTCCCAGTAATATTCCAAACACGTTCACCATATTGTGCCAATTTATCTTTTTTAGTTTCAAACATTACTTTGTACAAATTAGGACCAATGATGGCTAAAGTTCTGGCATGGTCAATTTCGTATAAAGCTGTTAATTCGTGACCAATCATGTGGGTTGCCCAATCGCTTGGAACCCCTTTTTGAATCAATCCATTTAGTGCCATTGTCGCGCTCCAAACAAAGTTAGAAGCCAATTTATAATCACTTGGATTTTCAACTACACTAGGTCCAACCTCAATTAAGGTTTTCAAAATACTTTCTGAAAATCGATCTTGTAATATGGCGTCGTGTTTGAACGTTAAATATTGTTCCATTACATGAGTAAACGCATCAACTACACCGTTTTGTAATTGACGTTTTGGCAATGACGTAATGACGGTTGGATCTACAATTGAGAATTTCGGGAACAAAGCGCTTCCGCCTAAAGTCAATTTTTCATGAGTTGCTTCAATGGTTACTACGGCTCCCGAATTCATTTCAGAACCTGTTGCTGGTAGGGTTAATACCGTTCCAAATGGAATCACCTTGGATACATCTGTAAACAGAATTCTATTTCGTAGAATATCTGCTGCATCGCCTTCAAATTTTACAGCTGCCGAAATAAATTTTACGCCATCAATAACGCTTCCGCCACCAATAGCCAAGATAAAATCGATTTTTTGTTCGCGAATAATTTGAACGGCTTTCATCAGCGTTTCAAATCTCGGATTGGGTTCGATGCCACCAAATTCAATGATTTCAAAACCAGAAAGTGCCGTTTTCACCTGATTGTGAACGCCATTTTTAAAGATGCTTCCGCCACCATAAGCTAGTAATACTTTAGCTCCTTTTGGAACCAATGTAGAAAGTTTTTCCGTTTGTCCTCTGCCAAAAACATAATTGACCGGATTGTATAATTCGAAATTGTTCATAATAAAATTATTTAGAGTACAAATTTACGAAACGGCTGAACGCACTAGTGGTAAAGTATTGTTAAGGTTATTTTTTTAAGAAATTATTTCAATTAATGCTATGGTATTGACAAATTGAAATTGCAAAACACAAACAACAATTACAAAAGCTGTAATTTTTAATTAAATTTGTTTTAATGTCTATTTATAAGATCAACCTAAGAAAGTAGTAGACAAAATTGCAAGTATAATCAAATATTTAAGTTTTAATCTACTTATACTCCTCCAATTGTTTCAAAATCACTTCTCGAGTTTGTTCTCTCAACTCTTTTTTATCATCCAATGTTTTTCCTTTGGTTTCAATAAAGTGATGTACTTTTGCTCGCAATAAACCAGGACTTCCACTAAAAAAAGTGTATGACATTCTTTTTTTATTATCTCCAAATGTAATCGGTACAATTGGTATTTGATGTTCGATTGCTAACCTAAAAGCACCGTCTTTAAACTCATCTAAAACAATAGATTCATCAGGTACACCTCCTTCTGGGAAAATGCAAATACTCATGCCTTGTTTCAGTCTTTTTTGCGCTCTTTCGTATACTTCATGACGGCTTTTTGGACTGCTTCTATCAACCAAAATACAAGTCCTTTTATAGAAAAAACCAAATAACGGAATTTTTGCCAATTCCTTTTTACCTACAAAAACAAAGGGATTTCTGGTGACCGCTAACATAAGCATAATGTCTAACATCGAGGTGTGATTGGCTGTGAGCATATAACTTTTCCCTGCTTCCAATTCTTGCTCTCGTTCAATTTTATAATGACATCCCAATCCTAAGAGAATGCCTCGTCCCCAAATTCGCGCCATAACAAAAAAATAAGGATACCATTCTTCTTTAAGTATGGAAATTACCAAAAATGGAAGCATTATAATGATAAAGAATCCCATCAAAATATAAAACCAAACCCGCCAAAGAATCCAAAAAAGACATTTTATTATTCTCATAGTGTCAAAAATAAGGAATAGTATGCAATTTTTAATACAAAGGATTAACTTTGCCATAAATAAAATTAGATACTGAAATTAATTCAGCATATTATGGCAAAAATACTCACAGGCGTTCAAAGTACAGGCACACCTCATTTAGGAAACTTATTAGGTGCCATTATTCCTGCTATAGAATTATCAAACAATCCGACAAATCAATCGTTTTTGTTTATTGCTGATTTACATTCCATTACCCAAATTAAAGAAGGTGAAACATTAAGAACTAATACTTATAGCACTGCTGCTGCATGGTTAGCGTGTGGATTAGATATTAATAAAGTGACTTTTTATCGTCAAAGTGATGTGCCACAAACTGCCGAATTATCTTGGTATTTAAGTTGTTTTTTTCCGTTTCAACGATTGACTTTGGCACATTCTTTCAAAGATAAAGCCGATCGATTAGAAGATGTAAACGCTGGGTTATTTACCTATCCAATGTTGATGGCGGCAGATATATTATTGTATGATGCTGAATTTGTTCCTGTTGGTAAAGATCAAATGCAACATATAGAAATTACTCGTGATGTAGCGTCACGCTTCAATCATCAAATGGGCGAAACATTTGTAATTCCTGAAGGAACCGTTCAAGAAGAAACCATGTATGTTCCGGGTACTGATGGTTTTAAAATGAGTAAATCTCGTGGAAATCTTATCAATATTTTTATCGATGATAAAACATTACGCAAACAAATAATGACTATTGAAAGCGACAGTACACCATTAGAAGAACCTAAAAATCCAGATACCTGTAAGATATTTGCCATTTATAAATTAGTAGCTAATGAGGATCAAATTACTGTAATGAGGCAAAATTATTTAGGAGGAAATTATGGTTATGGTCATGCCAAACAGGCTCTTTTTGAATTGATTTGTGAAAAATTTAAAAAAGAAAGAGAACAATATAACTATTACATGAGCCATCTAGATGAAGTAGATGTTTTATTAAAAGAAGGAGCTGCAAAAGCGCATCATGTAGCTAATGAGGTTTTGAATAGAGTTCGTGTGAAACTAGGTTTTAATTAAACCACTTCAAATTTTTTTCCTGGTAATGGGCGAATGATTCCTTTTAATTCCATATTTACTAAAATAGATGAAATTCTAAAAACTGGAAAACCACATTCTAGAGCAATTGTGTCTAATTCTTGTTTGCCTTTTGGTTGAAGATAATCATAAATCTTTTGCTCATCATCATCCAATGAAATGAACAGTTTTTTTTGAATAACTTTTTCCTCCTTTTGATGTAATTCCCAGTTGAGAATATAAATTAAATCGGCGGCTGAGGTTAACAAATTAGCGCGTTGAGTTTTAATTAAATTATTACAGCCTTGACTAAATTTATCCGTTGTTCTTCCCGGTACTGCAAAGACATCCCGATTATAGTCGTTAGCCAAATTAGCTGTAATTAAGGAACCTCCTTTTTCGGCACTTTCAATCACAATTGTGGCTTCGCTCATACCGGCAACGATGCGGTTTCGTTTCACAAAATTTTCTTTTTCAGGATTAGAGGTGCTCCAAAATTCTGTAAGAAATCCACCATTTTCTTCCATTTTTGCGACATATTTTTTATGAACTTTAGGATACACCTGATTCAATCCATGAGCAATAACTCCAATCGTTTGAAGATTGTTATCCATTGCTGCTTTGTGAGCAGTAATATCAACTCCATAAGCAAATCCGCTAACGATTATTGGATTTAAAGGCGCTAAATCTTCAATTAACTTCCTACAAAATTCAGTGCCTTGTGAGGTTATTTCCCGCGTTCCAACGATACTAATTATTTTTCTCTGATTCAAATTCATAGATCCCGAAGCAAATAGCAAAACTGGCGCATCAATGCATTGTTTCAGTCGATTTGGATAATTTTCATCTTGATAATGCCATAATTGAATAGCATTATCTTGAATAAACTTCAATTCTGATTCTGCCAATTTAAATACCGATTTGTCTTTCAGATTTTTGATTAAAACATCTCCAACACCATCAATAGATGATAAAATTGACGCTTTTGTTTTGAAAATTTTTTCTGCAGATCCGCAATGATTTAGTAATTTTTTGGCAACAATATCGCCGACTCCCTCAATTTTTAATAGGGCTAACAAGTGTAGTAATTCAGTATCGTTCATTACAAAAATCGGTATGGTGTATACAATAGAAGTTCAAAAGTAGTAAGAATTAAAATTGTTAACAAAGTTTGTTGATAAAATTTTGTAATAACTATTAAATAATTAATTTTGTCAATATGAAGATTGATCAATACATATCACAATTGCTCTACCGTTATCAATGTGTAACTGTTCCAGGATTCGGTGCGTTTTTAACCGAAATTCAATCGGCGCAACTACTTGAAGGTTCCCATTCGTTTTACCCACCAAAAAAATTGGTATCCTTTAATTCTTATTTAAAAAATAATGATGGACTATTAGCAAATCATATTGCTCAAGCAGAGAAAATATCGTACGAAATTGCGGTGATCGGTATCCAAAATGAAGTGAATTCATGGAAAATTAAACTGCAAGAATACGGTTCAATTTCGCTAAAAAACATCGGAGAATTAACTTTAAATGATGAAAAGAGTTTAGTTTTTATTCCTTCAGATCAAGTTAATTATTTAACCTCCTCATTTGGGTTGTATACATTTGCATCACCAAATATTAAACGTGAAGAATACAAAAAAGAAATAGAAGTTATTGAAGAAAAGTCACCTATTGCTTTTATCCCTGAAAACCATAATTCTAGTAATTTTATAAAATATGCAGCTGTTTTTGTTTTAAGTGCAGGATTACTCGGTGCAGCTGGCTTCTTTGGAAATCAATATTATCAAAATAAAATTGAAGCCGAAACATTAGCAGTTCATACTAAAGTTCAAAAACAAGTTAATCAAAAAATTCAAGAAGCAACTTTTTTTATTTCCAATCCGCTACCAACTGTTACTTTAAATGTTGCTGAAGGGAAAATGCCTTATCACGTTGTTGCTGGAGCCTTTTTGCAAGAAGAGAATGCAACAAAAATGTATGATGAACTAGTTAAATTAGGATATCCTGCTAAAAAAATACCTAAAAATGGAAAGGGTTATTATCCTGTTATTTATGGAAGTTTTTCCTCCTACACAGAGGCACAAACTGAACTAGAACGAATAAAAAAATCTCACAATCCAGAAGCGTGGTTGTTGATTGAAGAATTATAAAAAAGTCCCGAAATAATCGGGATTTTTTGTTTCACGATACTTACTTACTTTTATACCTTTGCAAAAAAAAGCTATGACTCCAAAACACCCTATAGATTCCTTAACGATCCTTACTGATTTAGTTTTACCAAGTGAAACTAACCCATTAAACAACCTTTTTGGAGGCGAATTATTGGCACGAATGGATAGAGCAGCTAGTATTGCCGCCAGAAGACACTCACGAAGAATAACAGTAACGGCTTCTGTAAACCATGTTGCATTTAACCGTTCGATTCCATTAGGAAGTGTTGTTACGGTTGAAGCTAAAGTTTCAAGAGCCTTTAAAACTTCTATGGAAATTTTTATTGACGTTTGGATTGAAGACAGGGAATCTGGCACTAGAAGTAAAGCCAATGAGGCTATTTATACTTTTGTGGCAGTAGATGAAACAGGAAATCCAGTTGCTGTTCCAGAATTGATCCCACAAACTGAAGAAGAAAAATCACGATTTGATGCTGCTTTAAGAAGAAGACAATTAAGTTTAGTTTTGGCAGGTAAAATGAATCCACACGAAGCTACCGAATTGAAGGCGTTGTTTATGTAATCCTATAATAGACAATAAAAAATCCCAAAAGAAAGTACTAATTCTTTTGGGATTTTTTATCTAGTGTCACTTTATTCTCTCTGAGAGATCTTACTTATTCTATCTCTGAAATTCTTAAGGTATTTACCATCCCTTTTGAAACAACAGGCATTGCTGCAAGATTAATCAACATATCACCTTTTTTAACGTAACCATTCTCTTTTGCGATTTTATTAATATCATCAACGGTGTCGTCGGTACTTACAAACTTATCGTATAAGAAAGCATTTACACCCCAAAGCAAATTCAACTGTGTTAAAATTCTTTTATTAGAGGTATATACTAAAATATGTGCCGATGGGCGCCATGCCGAAATTTGAAAAGCGGTATATCCACTATTGGTTAATGTTGAAATCGCTTTTGCTTTGATGTCATTGGCCATCGTAGCTGCATGATAACAAATCGATTTTGTAATAAAACGTTTTGTTCGAACATGAGGTGGATTTTGAGGTACAGTAATTAGTGGAGAATCTTCGACTGCTTCAATGATTTGAGTCATTTTTTCAATTACTTGAACAGGATAATTTCCTACCGATGTCTCTCCAGATAACATCACAGCATCCGCACCATCCATTACCGAATTGGCAACGTCGTTTACCTCGGCACGTGTTGGCGTTAAGCTCGTAATCATCGTTTCCATCATTTGTGTCGCTACAATTACAGGAATTCGAGCAGTTTTAGCTCTATGAATTAATTTTTTCTGAATTAACGGAACTTCATGTGCAGGAATTTCAACTCCAAGATCTCCACGAGCCACCATTAATCCATCACAATAAGCAACTATTTTATCAATATTTTCGACGGCTTCTGGTTTTTCAATTTTGGCTATAATTGGAATTTTATGCTCGGAATGTTTTGCGATTAAATCTTGTAATTCTTCAAGATCGGCAGGAGTTCTAACAAATGAAAGGGCAATCCAATCTACTTGTTGCTCAATAGCAAAAATAGCATCTTTAACATCTTTCTTCGTTAATGCAGGAAGCGAAACTTTAGTGTTTGGCAAGTTCACTCCTTTTTTAGATTTTAATGGACCTCCTTGAATGACCTTACATTTCACCTCAGTAGTTCCATTAGTTTCTAAAGCTTCAAACATTAATTTTCCATCATCCAGAAGGATTTTTTCTCCGGGCTTTACATCTCTTGGAAATTCTAAATAGTTCATGTAAACTCTATCTTTTGTTCCAGGGACATCTTCGGCTGTTTGAAAGGTAATGATATCCCCAGGGTTTACCACAACATCTTCTTTCATAACTCCTACTCGAAGTTTAGGACCTTGCAAATCTCCAAGAATAGCGGTAGTATAACCATATTCGTGATTCAATTCTCTGATGATATCGATTCGCTCTTTGACATCAGTATAATCAGCATGAGAAAAATTAATTCGGAATACGTTAACTCCAGCATCAATCATATCTTTAATTACCTCTTTTGAACTACAAGCTGGACCTAATGTGGCTACAATTTTAGTCTTTTTTCTTGTTGGCATTTTATTAAAAAATTAAATTATTTTTAGATTTTATTTTGTTTTTATCCACAGCATAAACCATAGTTATTCCGTCGATGTTATTTATTTTTGATACAATGTCATTTATATCTATTCCGTTTTCAGCGTTTTCAATTTTCAAAAAGAAATCAACTTTTTTATATTCGGGCAATAGATAGGCTAATGATGAAAACGAAGTATTAGAATTAGAGAATAAATCGGTAATAATGCCTTCTCGAGAACCTTTAACTTCATTTTTATTTTGGACTAAATTCCATGTCACGATATTGTCAGTGTCTTCATAAGTAAATCGTGAAAAGGAAGTTTTTCCTTGTTTAACTTGTGTTTGAATATCACAATTGCTTTTGTACAAACGAATTTCTATATCTCGATTTAAAAAATAAGCCAATCGATAATCTTCTAATGAAGTGTGAATTGCAATTATATGATAATCTTCTTCTTCAAAATCTTCAATGTATAGTTTATGGACAGCCATTTATCGCCAAAATAAGTTGTAAATATAAGATTTATAAGAAACAAAACACCTCCTAAATGTTAGATTAACGTTATTTTATAAACGAAAACGTTGTAGTTTTTTAAGAATATCAATTATATTTTGTTAATTTTTTCTTGAAATGCAAAATAAGCACGTTTGGCTGCTATTTCCTCCGCCTTTTTTTTAGAAGTGGCTCTCGATTTAGCAATTATCTTATCATCAATACTTAATTTTACACCAAAATATTTCTGCCCATCATTTCCATTATCATCAAAAACATCAAAGTAAAAATGTTTTTTCTCCTTTTGACACCATTCTATAACCAAGCTTTTATAACTGATTACTTTACCTTCTAATCGAGCAATATCTACATAAGGCAGAATTACCTTTTTTTGGATAAACTCTTCACATCCTATATAGCCTTTATCAAGAAATATAGCGCCAACTAACGCTTCAAAAATATTACCATGGATGTTTTCACCATAATGCGTAGGTGGCACTTTACTATCGACTAAATCGACTAAATTCAAATCTCTCCCCAATTCATTTAAGTGTTCGCGACTTACAATTTTAGATCGCATTTTGGTTAGATAACCTTCATCTCCAAGAGGAGCTTCTTTATATAAATATGCTGCAATTACTGAACTCAACATTGAATCTCCTAAAAATTCTAGACGTTCATAATTCAATGGATTTCCTTTTTCGTCTATTTTATTCGAAGAGCGATGCGTAAAAGCTTTTTCGTAATATTTAATATTAGTGGTTTTGAATCCAATAATTTTTTCAACGGCAACAAAAAAATTCCCGCCTTCTGTGGGACGGGAATTTCTAAAAAATATTTTTTTAAGTAATCGCATGAAAACTTATTCTTCTAATTTTTTGAACAATACACAAGCATTGTGACCTCCAAAACCAAAAGTATTGCTCATAGCCACTTTGATTTCTCTTTTTTGAGGTTTGTTTAGTGTTAAATTCAATGATGAATCAATGTTCTCATCAACAGTTGTGTGGTTAATCGTTGGAGGAACAATGCCATTTTGCATCGCTAAAATAACTGCAATAGCTTCAATGGCTCCAGCAGCACCTAGCAAGTGACCTGTCATGGATTTGGTTGAATTGATATTAATATTTTTAGCATGATCACCAAAAACATGGCTTATTGCTTTTAATTCGGCTACATCTCCAAGCGGTGTTGAAGTTCCATGAGTATTAATATGATCTACCATTTCTGGTGTCATTCCAGCATCACGCAAGGTGTTTTCCATTACAGCAATAACACCAATTCCTTCAGGATGTGGGGCAGTTAAGTGATAGGCATCTGACGACATTCCGCCACCGCCAATTTCACAATAAATTTTTGCTCCACGAGCTTTAGCATGTTCATATTCTTCTAAAACTATAGCACCAGAACCTTCTCCTAAAACAAATCCATCACGAGTTGCGTCAAATGGACGTGAAGCTGTTTCTGGACTATCGTTTCTTGTTGATAAAGCATGCATCGAGTTGAATCCGCCCATACCAGCAATAGTTACGGCAGCTTCAGAACCACCAGTGATAATCACATCGCACATGCCTAGACGAATGTAATTGAAGGCATCAATCATGGCATTGGCAGAAGATGCGCAAGCCGAAACTGTTGTATAATTAGGACCCATATAGCCATTTCGCATCGAAATATGAGCAGGAGCAATATCGGCAATCATTTTTGGAATAAAGAACGGATTGAACTTTGGAGTTCCATCGCCTTTGGCATAATACATCACCTCTTCTTGAAATGTTTCTAAACCACCAATTCCAGCTCCCCAAATAACACCAACACGATTTTTCTTCACGTTATTATCGTTTAAACCGGCATCTTTGATGGCTTCGTCACTAGAAGCAATAGCGTAATGCGAAAATTTATCCAATCGGCGCGATTCTTTACGATCCATATAATCTTCTATATTGAAGTTTTTAACTTCACAAGCAAATTTTGTTTTATGCTTTTCAGTATCGTAATACGTTATTGGAGCAGCGCCGCTTTTTCCATTTACCAAACCATCCCAATATTCCTGGATGGAATTTCCAATTGGAGTTAATGCTCCAAGACCGGTTACAACAACACGCTTTAATTGCATATAATTTTTTTTAATAGTATTTTAAACAAATAATACCCTGTTTTCTTTATAATATGAAATTAAAGAGACAAGGGTATTTCAATATAATGTGATTGAAATTCAATCAAAAATAGTTTAATTTTTTAAAAAAATAATAAAAACCCGCATACCATTAGAGCATACGGGTTCTTTATCTTATTATTTTTTCGCTTCTTCGATGTA
This sequence comes from uncultured Bacteroidota bacterium, assembly GCA_903888655.1. GTDB lineage: Bacteria > Bacteroidota > Bacteroidia > Flavobacteriales > Flavobacteriaceae > Flavobacterium. The sequence continues at coordinate 12,197 of CAISUR010000451.1, forward strand.
AGAAATAGCTTGACCTACAGTAGCAATGTTTTCAGCCTGATCGTCTGGAATTTGAATATCAAATTCTTTTTCGAACTCCATAATAAGCTCAACAGTGTCTAATGAATCAGCTCCTAAATCGTTTGTGAAGCTTGCTTCTGTTACAACTTCATTCTCGTC